>WTGC01000227.1:0-7186 GCA_011523705.1 Chloroflexota bacterium
CGATCGAAATCGAGATGCAGATGGTGCCGGCGGTGACGATGATGGTATTGAGAAAGTAATCGTAGAAGGTCTGGGTTTTGATGAATTCGGGAATCTGAACGAGCACGAAGAAACCAGCGGCGAGCACAGCGAGATAGACATAACCGTGGGGAAGCGGAAAGCGTTTCGCGTTGATCGCCACCAAGACCAGGGCGCCGAAAATGGCGACGAGGATGATGGCGACAAGCATCGGATCGTCGGGTATCGACTTCAGCCAGAGATCCGTGTAATTGTCCGCGGTTGGCTCGAAGATGAAGAGCGGCACGCGTGAATTGGCTTGCCGCGGCGTCTTGAAGGATTGAATGGTGGTCCAAAAGAAGGGGATGACGCTGAAGATGGCGTAAAGCGTCAATATGAAGTAGATGAAGCCGAGGGCGAAGCGGTTGTCAATTCTCTTCATGCTAGCGCTCTTCGGTCTGCTCTTTGTAGGTACGCAGCAAGAAGGGCACTAATACGACGAGTATCATCACGACGGTGATGACGGACATGGCGTTGGCTTTGCCCAGGCGCTGCACGCTCATAGCGGTGCGGAAGGTGTAGAGCATCATCACCTCCGCCTTGTAAATCGGGTTTTGCTCGGTGAGCACAAAAACGCTATCGAAGACGCGGTAGGCATCCATGATCGAGATTAAGCCGACGAAGACGAAGAGCGAGCGCAGGTGCGGGATCATGATATGGCGAACCTGGCGCAAGCGTGTGGCGCCATCGATCATCGAGGCTTCCACCAGTTCATCGGGCAAGGTCTGCAAGCCGGCGAAGAATACGATGAGCGGGAAGGGCGTCGCCGCCCAAAGCGCATGAATTATGATAAGCGATTTGACGGATTGCTCGGTGAGGATAAAGCGCGAGCCGATGATTTCGCGGTAGGCCCAGGCGATGATGCCGCCCGATTCGAAGAGTTGTTTGACCATCAATGTGCCGACTACGGGCACGACGATGAAGGGCATCAGGAAAGCGGCGATATAGATGCCGCGGACGCGCCGGGAGACTTGGTCCAGCAAAACAGCGATCAAAAAGCCGGTGAAGATATACATGGGCACGGAGATAGCGATGTAGGTCATCGTAAAAGTGAAGGCGTTCCAGAACTTTAGGTCTTCGAATACCGCGATGTAATTTGCCAGGCCGACAAATTCCGGCTCATTGATATTGCGGAAGGTCATGTATTGCATGCTAAGCCAGACGGAGGTGAGCAAGGGAAATACCATCAGCGCCAGCATGACGAGCAGGCTGGGAGACATGAACATATAGAATGTTCGTCTTTTCATGCGATCGGACCGGGCATTGGCTAGCGGCGCGTAGGGACGACCTATCAGGTCGTCCGCAGTTGTGCGGATAAGGGCGAGACTTGTCTCGCCCCTACAGTTTTCGATTCAGCGCGCTGCTTGCGGCTAGCCGTCGATGTAGCCTTGCGCTGTCGCTTCGGCGATGTATTCCTCAGCCGCGTTATCCAGCGCTTCCTCCGGACTGAGGTCGCCGCTGCCGACCAGGGGTAGCCAATTGCCGAGCGCGACACGCGCCAGCGCTGCCGCCGGGTTCAGCGAATTGCCGCCGACGCCTTGACCGAGCGAAACGGCGAAGGCTGGCATGTTGCGTCCGCCGTGGCCGGCTTCACTGACGGAGGAACGAACGATCGCGCCATGCGCCGAGCCACCGACCTGGCCTTCGAAGTCGAAGGTTTCCATGATTATGCGGAAGGCGAGATCATAATCGACTCCGCCTCGCTTGGTAATGGAGTAGGCATCGACCCAGGCGGAGCCTCCCAGAATGCCGCTATCAGGATTGGGCGCGGGCGACGGCGCGAAGCCGATGATGCCGACATAATCCGACTTTTCGGGGTCGTCCATGTTGGCGGCACGGCTCGCCCAGATATGGACGAAAGCGAGGGTGCCGGTTTCCATGCCGATTTCGCTGTCGTCGATGCTGTAGGTCAAGCCTTCGGGACCCATGCAGCCGTCCACGACCTCTTTCATTTTGGTCAGGGCGGCGACGCCTTCTTCGCCGTTGAAGATTGGCATATTGTCATCGTCATTCAGGTACCTTCCGCCGAAGGAGCGGATGAAGTGCATGAATTCGATCTCCCAAGCCCAGCCCGCATGCAGGTTCATGGTGAAGGGCAGGTCGATGCTCGGTTCCTCCGCGAGCGCGGCGCATGCGTCGATTACTTCATCGTAGGTGGTGGGGACGTCCAGCCCGTGCGCTTCAAAGATGTCGGTGCGATAGAAGAGATGCATGGTATTGGACATGAAGGGCACGCCGTAGATGTTGCCGTCGATGGTGACCGCATCCCAGACCGGCTGCGGGATATCGTCCAGGTTGTATTCTTCGCGATACTGCTCGACCAGATCATTGAGGGGCTGGAGCGCGTCAAAGTCGGACAGGGTGACGATGCGAGACGGCACCGTGTGCAGGATGGCCCAGGGCGAATCGCCGCCGCCGGCCAAAGCCAGGTTGGCTTGTTCCTCAGCGCTGGGAGAATCGAGCAATTGGACGTTGACGGTCAGGTTGTCGACTTCGTTGCATTTCTCCAATTCGGCGGCGAAGTATTCGGTAATGGGAAAGGCCCAACCCATGAAGTTGACCTCTGCCGCTTCCATCGGCGCGTCTAAGACGCAGGGATCCATGTCGTCCTGCGCCATGCTTGGCAAAACTAAGAGCAATAGTGCGATCAGGGCAAGAAACTTCTTCATTTGTTGGTTCCTTTCGGTTGAATTTACTCCCCCAGCAGAAGGCATTTCCGCTGACGCGGGCGGCATCCACACCCGCAATACGTTAGATAATAACGCAATACTTGTGGCAATCAAAACTCATTCACGCCGCGCAGAGTCAATTGGTCGGCGAAATGGCAGGCGGCGACGTGGCCGGGTTCCACCTCTTGGAGCTGGGGTTCCTCTTCCGCGCAGATGGCTTCCGCGTAAGGGCAGCGCGGATGGAAATAGCAGCCCTTGGGCGGATCGGCTGGATTTGGCAACTCGCCGCGAATAGCGACCCGTTTCTTTTGGATTGCGGGGTCGGGCCGCGGAATGCTGGAAAGCAGCGCTTCGGTGTAAGGGTGTTTGGGAAAGTGATACAGGCGGTGGGTATCGGCGCGTTCGACGATTTTCCCCACGTACATAACCGCGACAAAATCGCTGATATGTTCCACGACGCTTAGATCATGGGCGATGAACAGGTAGGACAGCGAAAACTCGTCCTGCAAGTCTTGCAGCAGGTTTAGCGTCTGCGCCTGAATGGAGACATCGAGCGCGGAGGTCGGTTCGTCGGCGACGATGAACTGCGGATTGAGGGCGAGGGCGCGGGCGATGCCGATGCGCTGGCGCTGACCGCCGCTGAAGGCATGAGGGAAACGGCGCATATATTCCGGGCGCAAGCCGACGCGCTTCAGCAACTGCGCCACGCGATCGATCAATTCCTGGCCTTTGGCTATCTTGTAGATGACGAGCGGTTCACCGATGATATCGAGCAAGGTCATGCGGGGATTGAGCGAGGATTGCGGGTCTTGGAAGACCATTTGCATATTGCGCCGCACCTGGAATAGTGCCTCTTTATCGGCGGTGGCCAGATCGATGGCGCCCAACTGACGGTCGTGAAAGATGACTTTGCCGCCGGTCGGTTCCAGGCCGCGCATGATGGTGTGGGCGGCGGTCGTCTTGCCGCAGCCGCTTTCGCCGACCAGTCCCA
The DNA here is from genome assembly GCA_011523705.1 of Chloroflexota bacterium. Taxonomy (GTDB): domain Bacteria; phylum Chloroflexota; class Anaerolineae; order Aggregatilineales; family Phototrophicaceae; genus UBA6055. The sequence continues at coordinate 3,718 of WTGC01000227.1, forward strand.
AGGTCATGCGCGGCGGGATGCTGAAGGATATGCCGTCAACCGCTTTGACTTGCCCCACTTCGCGGCGCAGCAGACCAGCGCTTACGGGAAAGTATTTTTTCAGGTTCTGTACTTCGAGGACGATGTTTGTCGCATCAGACGCCATTGATGCCACCTCCATCATTGTAGAGGAAGCAGCTTACTGCGTGGCCGGGCTTGGTCTCCTGCAAACGCGGCGTTTTCACGTTGCAGAGGTCGGCGATGAAGCTGGCGCAGCGCGGATGGAAGGGACAGCCTGACGGGATGTCCCGCGGTGACGGCACCATGCCGCGAATCGCTTCGAGGCGCCCGGCGGCCTTCTGCCCGACTTTGGGAATGGATTGCATGAGAGCGCGCGTGTACGGGTGCTGCGGATCGGTAAAGAGGGACTGAATATCGCTCTGCTCGACGACTTTGCCGAGGTACATGACGGCGACTTCTTCCGCCATTTCGGCGATGACGCCGAGGTCATGGGTTATGAACATGATGGCCATGCCGAGCTCGTCCTGCAATTCGCGCATGAGCTCGAGGATCTGCGCTTCGGTGGTGACGTCCAGGGCGGTGGTCGGTTCATCGGCGATGAGCAATTGTGGCTCGCAGGATAGTGCCATGGCAATCATGACACGCTGACGCATGCCGCCGGAAAGCTGATGCGGATACTGCTTGATGACATCGGCCGGTTGCGGCATGCGCACTTTATCGAGCATTTCCAGCGCGATTTTGCGCGCTTCCGCTTTGCTGACATCCTGGTGATAGAGGATGGCTTCCATGATTTGATTGCCGACGGTGAAGAGCGGGTCGAGCGAGGTCATCGGTTCCTGAAAGATCATGGCGATTTCGGCGCCACGCACTTGGCGCAGCGCTTCGCTACGGGCGTCGAGGGCGGTCAGGTCTTCACCATTGACGGTTTCGCGTCCGTAGTAGCGAATGGCGCCGCCGACGATTCTGCCGGGCGGGCGCACGAGGCGCAGGATGGAGAAGCCGGTGACCGATTTGCCGCAGCCGCTCTCGCCGAGGACGCCGAGGGTGCCGCCGCGCTTGACTTGCAGGCTGACGCCATCGACGGCTGGGACGACGCCTTGCTCGGTGAAGAAGTGCGTTTTTAGGTCGGTGATTTCCAGCAAGTTTGGGTGCATGGCGCGGCGCTCAGTTCGCGAAGGGATCGGCGGCGTCGCGCAGGCCGTCGCCGAGGAAGTTGAACGAGATGATGGTGGCGACGACGAAGAGCGCTGGCGTCAGCAGCCAGGGCTGTTGGATGAGCACGCGCGTGTGCTGCGCCTGGTTGAGCAGCAAGCCCCAACTGGTCATCGGCGGCTGAATGCCCAGGCCGAGGAAGCTCAGAGCGGTTTCGCCCAGGATCATGGCGGGGATGGAAATGGTGGCGATGACCAGGATATGGCTCAAGGTATTGGGCAGCAGATGCCGGGTGATGATTCGCCAGTTGGAAGCGCTGGCGTAGCGGGCGGCGATGACGTAGTCTTCTTCGCGCAGGGCGTAGACCATGCCGCGCACCTGGCGCGACAATCCGCCCCAGTTCACCAGCGAAAGCACAATGGAGATGGCGAAGAAGCGCTGCACCGACGTCCAGGTCGGCGGAATCAGCGCCGCCAGAGCAAGCCAAAGCGGAATCTGGGGAAAGGAAATCAGCACCTCGATGATGCGCTGGGAGATGTCGTCAAAGAGGCCGCCGAAGTAACCGCCGGCGATGCCGATGAGGGTGCCGAATATCAAACTCAAGCTGACGCCGACCAGGCCGACAGTGAGCGAGACCTGGGCGCCGTAAAAGATGCGCGAGAAGAGATCGCGCCCTTGCTTGTCGGTGCCCAGCAAGAATACCTTGGCTGGTTCCTCGACGTGGAATAGGTGAATATCGGTTTCGATGAAGCCGAGGATGGTGTAGGGCGTGCCGCGCGCGAAGAAGTGAACGTAGTGTTTCACATCGGTATTGGGTGTCAGAACGCGCTTGAAGGTCGCGGGATCAACTTTCGATTCCATCGCGTAGACGAATGGTCGGAAGCCGAAGTTGCCATCTTCGTCGATGAAGCGCGGCAGCAGTGGCGCCGATGCCGGGAACTTCTCGTGCGTTTCGCGCAAGCCGTAGGGACCGATGAAGCCGGCGAAGATCGCTGCCAAATACATGAAGACCAGCACAACGCTGCCGATGAGCGCGAGGCGGTTGCGCTTGAAGCGCAGCCACATCAAGCGACGGACGGAGATGACGTCGGTTTCTTCCTCGGGCAATTCGGCGAAGTCGATTTGGTCGAGCGGAGATTCAGGCGAAAGCATCAGTCAAAGGCTCACGTTATTCATAGCGGATGCGCGGGTCCATCCAGGCCAGAATGATATCGGCCAGTAGCGTACCAATGAGAACGAGAAAGCCGATGAGAATGAGAATCGTGCCGGCCAGGTAAACATCTTGCTGCAGGGTAGCGTTGAGATAAACGGTTTGGATGGTGGGCAATTCAAGCACGATGCTCGTAATCGTGAAGCCGTTGATGAGCCAGGCGAGTGTCTGCCCGAGCGCGGCGATCAGCGGATGCAGCGAATTCTTGACGGCGTGCTTCCAGATGATGACGCGCTCCGGCACCCCTTTGGCGCGCAGTGTGACGATATAATCGCGGCCCAGTTGGTCGAGCAGGTTGCCGCGCATGACGCGCATGACCCAGGCGGTGCCGGTGATGACGACGGCGCAGACCGGTATCACCATATGCTTCAATAGGTCGAGCAGCTTGGTGAGCGACCAGGGCTGGTCGAGGTATTCGACCGATTGCAAGCCCGTGAGCACCTCCCCAGTAAGCTGCCAGCCGAGGATGAGAAAAGCCAATGCCAGCAGAAAGTCGGGCAAGCCCAAGCCGACAAAAGTGACGGTGGTCAGGAAGTTGTCGGCTTTGGAATACTGATGGGTGGCGCTGTAGACGCCGAGTGGGATGCCGATGCCCCAGGAGATGGCGAAGGTCGCCAGCGAGATGGTGAGCGTGAGACCGATGCGGTCGTTAAGGATATCGCGGACGGGGCGGCGCAGGTCAAAGGAATCGCCGAAATCGCCTTGAGCGAAGCGCGCCAGCCAGGTCACGAAGCGCTCGTAGACTGGGCGATCGAGGGCGAAAAACGAGCGCAGTTCGTCTTCTATTCTTGCCGCCTCGGTGTTGCCGTGCCCGTATTCGCGGACGATGTAGCTGGTGACATAGTCGCCGGCGGGGGCTTCCATGACGACGAAGCCGAAGATGGTGATGAGAAAGAGCGTCGGCAAGATGGCGACGATGCGGCGAAGGATGTATCTGGCCATAGTGAGTTAGGGTTTCAGTTCATCCCCCATCCCCGACCGCCTGTGTCTACGCGGCGCGGCCCCTTCCCCCACAAGGAGGGAAGGGGAGAAAGCTTGATGGGGAAGGACGAGTTAGCCGTCTTGATCGAAGAAGAACTGTTCCGGATCGGCGGTGCCGGGGAAAGC
>WTGC01000227.1:7313-25485 GCA_011523705.1 Chloroflexota bacterium
GTCTTGTACGTTGCGGAAGTTGTTCTTGACGATGACCGGGCTGGGATGTTCGCCGATGGTGCCGATGGTGATGGGACCTTCGTCGATGTGGATTTGGTAGGCTTCCAGCAGTTTGGCTTGGCGCTCGTCGGGGTCGACGATGCTGATCAGCTCGGTGTAGGCGTCTTGGAGCTGCTCAAGCATGGAGCCCGGGCGCGGCGCCACGCCGCGTTCGCCGCCGGAATTGTAATAGTCGCCGATTCTGGCGCCGCCGACTGAATAGGTGACGCCTTCAATCGGCGTCCAGACGGTGGCGGCGGAGACCAAGCCCCAGGCGGCGGCGCTGCCCCAGGCGCGGATCATGATCTCGCCCGCCAGGTGACGCGCGCTCACCAGTTCGCCGGCGATGATGTTGAGGACGGTCTTCAAGCCGACCGCTTCCCAATCTTCCTTGACCAAGTCCATGCGGTCAATGGAGCCGGTGTCGGTGGCGGGAATATCGACGATGAGTTCCAGCGCTGTGCCATCAGGCCGATCGCGCCAGCCATCGCCGTCAGCATCGACGACGCCAATGCCATCAAGCAGCGAGCCAGCCAATTCGGGATCGTAACTGGCGTAGGACGCCGCCCATTTCTGATAGAATTCTTGGCCCTCCGGCGTCTGGAATTCGGGGCTTTCTGCGCTCAAGGAGAATTGGCGCGCGGTCGCCAAGCCAAGCGATGTGATCTCATTGATGCGATCGCGGTTGATGGCATGAGACATGGCTTGACGGAATTCCTTCATGTACATCAGATCGAGGATGTCTTCGTCGGGATAGTCATACATGGGGATGATCCAGGGCCAGGCGTAATCGCCGCGGCTCCACATGATGACGCGGTAATCGCCCGCTTCCTGGTTTTCCAGCACGAGCGGCACATCCAGCAGGTTCACATCGCGCACTTGCATATCCAACTCGCCGGCGATGCCCTTGAGCGCGACCAGTTCGGTTGCGCTGCCTTGCGGAATCTCGACATCCAGCCGGTCAATATAAGGCAGTTGATTGCCTTCGGTATCGACCTTCCAGTAGTAGGGGTTCCGGTCCAGCACCAGGCGTTGGCTGGGGACATAATCGACGGTCATCCAGGCGGAGAGCGTCGGTCGGTCCGGATAGTGCATGCGACTGCCGAAGTTGTAGCGGTTGACCAGTTCGGTGGCGTCCTCGGCGTCGCTGTACGCCGGGTGAAAGCCGCGCATATAGTGCTCGGGCACGATATGAATCGACGAGTGGTAGGCGCCGCGCGATTTGTATTCGAGGAAGAGCGGGTTGGCGTGGGGGAAGCTGAAGTGCAGGGTGTAGTCGTCGATCTTTTCCACTGACATCAACTCGCCGCGGACGGTGGTGCCGAAGGGCGCGTTCACGGGCACATTTTCGTCCAGCACCATATCGTTCCACCAGAAGAGATAATCGTCGACAGTCATGGGATCGCCATCAGACCACTTAATGCCCTGGCGGAAGTTGACGGTCAGTTCGGTGGCTGCGTCATTCCATTCCCAACTGGTTACGATATTGGGGCGGAAGCCATTGACATCGCGATTCCACTTCAGAAAACCTTCGACGTTGACGGTCATCTGCGTCCAGCCGTTGCTGTCGTTGTTATCGACCGCGCGCCAGGTACCGCCGTATTGGCCGATTTCTTCGACCGGCTTGATGACCAGCGGTTCGGCGGGCAGGCGTTCGTCGACGGGCGGGAGCTCGCCAGCGGCGACCATCTCCGCTAGCGCGGGCGCTTCGTTGTACATGCTCTGGCTGGAGACGAAGCCCAGCGCGCTGATGGCGACGAGCAGGACGGTGAGAACGGTTAGTTTCTTGAACATTTGTACATTTCTCCTGTAGGTATTAGTTGGATTGAAGATTGGAAATGCTGTATGAGCATTTGATCGCATCACACCTCCAAGAGACCGAGTTTCGAGAAATGGAAAGCCGCTTTCAGATGATAGCATCTTTTGGCGGGATGGCAAAACCTGGCTGCGCGTTAGGGCTGCTGCGGCGCTGATATTCATTGTATGTCGGCGGGCGACCTGATAGGTCGCCCATACAGACCGTCAAGAGGCGGAAACAGGAGACAAATGGCGAAGCGCCTTTGCAGTGGGTAAACTTCGGTGACGAGTTCAAATGGGGAAATACACTAATGGGCGACGAAATGAGGAATGAAATTAGAAGACAGTTACTGGACAAGCTGGAATGGCGCTGCATTGGGCCGCATCGGGGCGGGCGCGTGGTCGCTGTGGCCGGCGATGTATCGCAAAAGATGACCTTTTACATGGGCGCCTGCGCGGGCGGGGTGTGGAAGACGACCGATGGCGGGCAGTACTGGCACTGCATCAGCGATGGCTATTTCAACACGGCGGCGATCGGCGCGCTGGCAGTTTCGGAATCCGACCCCAATGTGATATACGCTGGCACCGGCGAGAGCACCATCCGCGGCAACGTCTCGCATGGTGACGGGGTCTACAAATCGACTGACGCGGGCATGACCTGGCAGCATGTCGGGCTGAGCGATTCGCGCCACATCGGCAAGATCGTGATTCATCCCAATAATCCCGACCATGTGTATGTCGCCGCTTTCGGTCACGCCTTTGGTCCCAATGAAGAGCGGGGCGTTTTCCGTTCGCTGGATGGCGGCGGCAGTTGGGAAAAAGTGCTTTACAAGAGTGATCGAGCCGGCTCGCACGATGTGGCGCTGGATGTCAATAACCCGCGGATTCTGTTCGCGGCGATCTGGCAGGCGCAGCGCTATCCGCACAAGCTGGAGAATGGCGGGCCCGATTGCGGCTTGTGGCGCAGCTTTGATGGCGGCGACAGCTGGGGTGACATCACGCGCAATAAAGGGCTGCCGACGGGAATGCTGGGCAAAATTGGCTTGGCGGTATCGCCGGTTCAAGCGGGGCGAGTTTGGGCTTGCATCGAAGCGGAAGACGGCGCGGTCTTCCGTTCCGATGATTATGGCGAGAGCTGGACGCGGCTGAGCGAAGAGTCGCTGCTGCGGACGCGGCCCTGGTATTACATGCACGTCACTGCTGATACGCAGGATCCGGACACGGTTTACATTCAGAATTACAATCTATGGAAATCGGTTGATGCGGGCGCGACCTTTGAGACGATGCCGACGCCGCACGGCGATGAGCACGCGCTTTGGATTGATCCGGCTGATAATCAACGCATGGCGCGCGGCAACGATGGCGGCGCTTGCATCTCCTTCAACGGCGGCAAGAGCTGGTCATCGATCTACAATCAGCCGACGGCGCAGATGTATCATGTCTGTACCGATGACCGCTTTCCTTATCGCGTCTACGGCTCACAGCAGGACAATACCGCCATCACCGTGCCGAGCGCGTCGGTCGATGGGGCGATCCATGAGCGGGACTGGCATTCGCCGGGCGGCGGCGAGAGCGGCTATATCGCCATCAAGCCGGATGATCCGGATATTGTGGTGGCATCGGGGCCGACCGGGCAGCGCGCTTACAACGACCACATGACGCTCTACAACCATCGCACGGGTCAGCGCTGGATCATCACCGCCTGGCCCGAACTGTATGGCTGGGGCGTTGGCGCCGAGCGCTTGAAGTATCGCTTTCAATGGACTTTTCCCATCATGTTTTCGCAGCATGATCCCGATGAGCTTTATGTTTGCAGCCAGCATCTGCATCGTTCGACCAATCTGGGCGCCAGCTTCGAGGTTATCAGCCCGGATTTGACGCGCAACGATCCGGATAAGCTCAAGGCGTCTGGCGGTCCAATCACGCGGGACAATACGGGCGCGGAAGTGTATTGCAATATCTTCGCGCTGGCCGAATGCCCGCATGACGCCGGTGTGCTTTGGGCGGGCACCGATGACGGCTTGGTTCACATATCGCGAGATAAAGGCCAGAGCTGGAGCGAGATCACGCCGCCGGATCTGCCGGAGTGGGCGCTGATCAGCATCATCGACGTGTCGGCGCATCAGGCGGGCGCGGCTTATGTCGCGGCGACGCGTTACAAGCTGGATGACTGCAAGCCATACTTGTACAAGACGACCGATTACGGGGAGAGCTGGACGGCGATCACGAATGGCATACCCGACCATGAGTTCACGCGCGTCATCCGCGAAGATCCGAATCGGCGCGGTCTGCTCTATGCGGGCACGGAGACGAGCATTTATATCTCCTTCGATGATGGCGAGAATTGGCAGCGGATCGGCGGAAACTTGCCGGTCTGCCCGATTCACGATTTGGTCGTCAAGGATTGCGATCTGGTGGTGGCCACGCATGGGCGTTCGTTCTGGATTCTGGATGATCTGTCGCCATTGCATCAGGCGCAAAGTGAGCTTGATGAGGCGAATGCCCTTTTGTTCGCGCCAGCGCCAAAAGTGCGGATGCGGGTCTATTACACCTTCGGCGGCTGGGGGTCGAGCTATGCGCCGGACACGGTTGATTTCGGTCGCATCGATACGAGCGTGGTCGCCTTCGTGAATCGCACCGATTCGGATCGGCCCCAATTGCTGAACGCCGGCGACAACCCGCGCGCGGGCATCGTGTTCTGGTATCACCTGGCGGGGGAGGCGGACGAAGCGATCACGTTCAATTTCCGCAGTGGCAATGGCGACCTGATACGAAGCTATAGCAGCGTCGAGGGCGGGCTGTCTGCGGCTGCCGGCTTGCATCGATTTGAGTGGAATATGCGTTATCCGGGCGCGGTCGAGGTCGATGGCGTCGATGGCTGGTGGGAGCGTCCCGATGGACCGCTGGTTGTGCCGGGCGAGTATGTCGCTGAGTTGGTAGTGGCCGGGGAAAGCCATAGCCAGCGCTTTGAGGTGTTGGCTGATCCGCGCGTGGAGACGCCCCGCGAAGATTTCGAGCGGCAGTTTGCGATGCTGCTGGCGATACGCGATCGGCTGTCGCAGAACAACGAGTTGATCAACAAGCTGGTTCGGCTGCGGCGGCAGGTGGAGACTTGGGCGGCGCGCAGCGATGACGCGGGGCTGCAGGCGGCCGCGGCGGCCATTGCCTCCGAGGTCGAGGAGCGCTTGCCGGAGTTGATCAACGTGGGCTTCACTGAGTCGCAGTTGCATGCCAGCGGATTGCATGAGAAATTCAACGCGCTGTTCGAATCGGTGGACAGCGCCGATTTCGCGCCGCCGCAGCAAGCGCGCGAGGTCTTTGCGCAGTTGAGCGACGAGCTCGACGGGCAATTGGCTTATGTGCGGACGGACTTGGGCGAGACGGTATCGGATTTCAATGCGCGGGTGCGCGAGTTGGGCTTGGAGGCGGTGGATTTGGTTTAGCAAGAGCGGGCGGATTGCTAAGGCTTCACCACAGAGGAAAATGAGGTAACACAGAGGTCGCAGAGAGATGGAAACATAACCGCGCGCTCCCATCACGCGCTACCGACGAATTGTAGGGGCGAGCCGTCGGCTCGCCCGTTTTACTGTTTCCTCTGTGTTCTCTGTGTATCCTCGATTCCTCTGTGGTGAAATCATTTTGACGTCCGCGCCTCTGTGAGCGATCCAGCGGCGGTTCAGGGCGACCAGTTGAAATCACGGTCGAAGGGGAACATTGGGCGCTGGATCTTGTGGAAGGGCAAAGTCTCGGGCTGGGCGTTGATGGCGCCGGGGCTGATGGCCATGATTGCATCGGGCGCGATACGCTGGAAATCGGGGAAGAGATAACCCAGCTTCAAGCAGACGATGCGGTAACTGAGCGGGTCGATGCCCAGATCGCTGAATTGCGCCAGGGTCGTGAAAGCCTGGCGTCGCTCGTTGAGGATGACATCGACATTATCGACGCGGAAAACGACTTGACGGCCGCTGGCCTCGCCCTCGTGGAGTTTCACGACCGTGCCGGTGACCGATAGCGGCACGCCGTGCACGGGGTCGAGCTTGCCGCCGAGGGACAGGCTCAAGGGTGCGTCGGGTCCGGCGGCATAGCAGGCTTCGACGGCAGCGGCATCGGCCAGACCGGCGTAAAGCGCTTTGGGCACGCGATGCGAAAGCAGGCGCTCCAGCACATAAGGCACATCGCCGGCCGCGCCGCCGGTCACATTATCGCCCGAGTCGCTAAGGAAGACGGTTGATGCTGTTGAAGCCAGCGCCATTTCGATGCACTCGTCCGTGCCGCCGGTGGGCACGCCGAAGCCGAATTCGTGACGGGCTTCCCAATAGGCGGCGGCCAGCACGCGCGCGGCGGCCCAGGTCGCCGCTGAATCCGTGCCGAGGGCAAGGGCGGCGGCTTGGCTGCGCGCTTGATCAGCCCAGGTGAAACCAACCAGCAGCGAGGCATCCAGTACCGCTTCACCGTCGATGACATCATCAATCTTGGCATAGACGCTTCTGCCCGGCTCGACAATGGTCATGGCGCGTTCGCCGGAGAGCAGCAAGGGAATCGGGATGAACGCCTTTTGCGGACGGATACCGGCGCGCAGGCATTTGACCAGCAGATCGAGAGCGCGGGCGCGGGTTTCCAGCGCGTCTTCATGGGGCGCGGTGCGGTAGGCGGTGATAAGATCGAGTTGATCCATGATGGCGGCGGAGAGATTGCCGTGCAGGTCGTAGCTGGCGCTGATGAGACAGCTTGTACCGACGACTTGGCGGACGGCGCCGATGAAGTCCGCTTCGGCGTCTTCGAGCCCGTCGACCGCCATGGCGCCATGCATATCGAGATAGACGCCATCCCAGGGACCGCCCGCGCGCAAGCCGGTGAGGATCTCCTCTTTGAGCGCATCGTAGACGGAGCGGCGCAGCACACCACCGGGCACAGCGTGCGCCTGCATGATGGGCACGAAGTCGGTATCGGGATGGGCGGTGGCGAATGGGTAGCGCGGAAGCAAGGCGTCGCCGCGCAGCACCTCAAAGTCGGATAGTTCCGAGGGCAGGGGCGAGAAGGTGGCGCATTCAATGGCGATGCCGGCGGCGGCGATTTTCATAACCTCTCATCCCCCAGCCCCTTCTCCCACAAGGGCTACTTGTAGGTCGCGTAGACACCGACCGCCGTCACAGCAGTTCGAGAAGGGGAGCTTTGCGTACGGCAAGAGTGGGCGAGCCACCGGCTCGCCCGTACAATTTCCGTGGCTTGGCGGGCGAGTCACCGCCTCGCCCCTACGAGTTCGTATACGGTTTCAGTACAGGCGCAAATTGGCATTTCAAGCAAAGGGATTATCTATCCAGGGATACTTGTGCAGGTTGGCGCGTTGGTAGGGGATCTGGGTGAAGATGGGCGGGATGGCGCCGGGACCAGCCATGTAGATGATCTCGTCGGCGATGGGCGAGAAGCCAGCGTAGAAATGCTGGGTCGATTTGACGACGAGCAGACGCTTTGACTTTGGATCAATGCCGAAGTTGGAGAAGACCGTAGGGCTAAAGACTTGCCCGCGCTGGCTGTTGACGATGATGTCGATGCCCTGGCAGCGCAGAGCGACCGCATCGCCGCAATCGATGGCGACGGGACCTTCGCTCTGCGTCCATTGCTGCTTCATATTGGGGATGATGCCGCTGACTGTCACGCGCAGATCGAGCGGGTCGCCGGACATCGGTCCCATCTTTCCGCCGAGCCGCAGGTCTAGCGTCGCGCCTTCGCCGGCCGACATGGCGACCCCCACAGCGACCGGGTCCCAGATCATGCCGATTGCCGCATCGGTGACGCCGCGTTCGAGCAGAGCGCGCAGCACAAAGGTGGAATCGCTGGGCGCGCCGCCGCCGGCGTTATCGGATTGATCGGCGACGACAGCCAGTCCCGATTGCCGCGCCAAAGCTTTGTCCAGCGCTTCATCCAGAGGCAGCGAAGGCGGGTCGGTCTCGTGGCGGATGGCGAAGAGTTTCTCGCCGAACTCGCGCGCGATATTGACGGCCAACGCGGGGTCGTCATCAGTGACGGCCAGCATGTAGGCGCCGCAGGTCGGCACGTCCGCCCAGGGGAAGCTATGCGCCAGCGAAAGCGAGAGGACGCCGGGGTCGTTCTCGCGGGCAATCATGGCGTCGACGAAACCGCGCATGGGTTCAAAGGGCGTCAGGAAAAGACCGATCATGCGACAGTCGTAAAGCGCCATGGTCGGGTTCGTTTTACCTTCGGCGGCATCGGCGATGATGGTGAAGAGCTCCTCGGCGCGCTCGTTGATATCGATGTGCGGGTATTCTTTGAAGATGACGACGGCGTCTGCGGCGTCGATGGTCTCTTGAGTGAGGTCGCAGTGCAGGTCGAGCTCGACGCCGATTTTGGCTTCGGGACCAACGAGTTCGCGGACGCGCGTGACGATATCGGTTTCGCAGTCGTCGTAGCCCTCAGCCACCATGGCGCCGTGCAGGGGCAGCAGGACGATATCAACTGGCAGCGCCGCTTTCAGGGCTTCAAGCAACTCATCGCGCAGGCTTTCGTAGACGGCGCGCACGGTCGTGCCAGCTGGCTGGGCGAAGGCGTAGAGGCTGAAGGTATAATCCCAGCCGCGTTCCTGGCAGCGGCGTCGGAAAATATTAAAGGGTCCGCCGAAGCCGCCGAGGTCGGCTTTCGCATCCAGGTCGGCCGCGCGAATCACGTGGAAGTCGGCCATCCCGGTGGGCATGGGCGAAAAGGTGTTGGTTTCGGTTTCGATGCCGCCGGCGAAGACTCTCATTCAGTTGTCCTCAGAAGTATCTATTATATGTACCAATTTGCATTCGGAAGCGATTGGCGGGCGACTAGGTTAGTCGCCCCTACGCACTCGTCCCCGAATATAGACGCTTCGCAGGCGGAGCGCAAGAAATCTTGCAACTGCTGTGACAATCGCAAGACCAGTTGTTATAATCAGAAGCGCTGTCTCCAGAACGGCAGATTCGCTGAAGCAACCCATGGGAGGCGACATGAAAGCGATGACGATACGATCGATTGATCTGCATACGGTGCTCTTGCTCTATCTCTCGCCATTTGAGACCAGCTTCGGCGCCGAAACGGACAAGGTGGCGGTGCTGGTGGAGTTGACGACCGAGGCCGGCGTCGTCGGTTGGGGCGAATGCTCGATTGAGTTTTGGCCTGGCTATGGTCACGAAACGGCGGAGACGGCGCTTCACATGCTGTCTGAATTCCTGGCGCCGGCGGTGGTTGGCGCGACCGTCAGCGATCCGCGCGCGTTTCCGGCCTTGATACGGCGCTTCCGCGGCAATCATCATGCGCGGGCTGGCTTGGAAGCGGCGGTGTGGGATGCTTTCGCGGCCACGAATGATTTGCGGCTGACCGATTGTTTCGCGCACTTCGCGCCGGAAGGTCACCGGTCCGAGGGGCGGGCGACGGTTGGCGTCAGCATTGGGATACAGCCATCGTTGGATGAGACGGTGGATGTTGTGCGGCAGCGGTTGGAGCAGGGCTATGGGCGCATCAAGCTCAAGATCAAGCGCGGTTGGGATGTGGAAGTGGCGCGGGCGGTGAGAGCCGCCTTCCCCGATGTGCTGCTGATGCTCGATGCCAACAGCGATTACTCAATGGACGATGCCGAGCATCTAACGCAGCTGGATCAATTCGATCTGCTGATGATTGAGCAACCGCTATCGCATGACGACATTTATGAGCACGGGCTGCTGCAAAAGCGCTTGCAGACGCGCGTCTGCCTGGACGAGAGCGTCAAGTCGGCGAGCGATTTGAATATCGCCTTGCAAGTGGGGGCGATTGGCATCCTGAATCTGAAGCCGGCGCGGGTAGGTGGATTCAGCGAAAGCCTGGAAATTTATCGCATCTGCGTTGAGCATGACCTGCCCTTATGGATCGGCGGCATGCTGGAAACAGGCGTGGGGCGGGCGGCGAATGTCGCGTTCGCGGCTTTGCCGGCGGTCAATCTGCCGTCGGATATTTCGGCGACTGACCGGTATTTCGCCGCGGACATCAGCGAGCCGCCCTTTGTGCTGGGCGAAGAAAGTACGCTGGCGGCGCCGGATGGTTATGGCATTGGCGTTGAGGTATGTCGTGACCGGCTTGAAGAAGCGAAACGGCGCTGGATCGAGAAGTATCCCTATGGGAAGGCGGAGGCGCGATGACTCTGACCGAGCGAATCAAGACGATCATCAGCGATGCGGAGATTGAGGCCGGCGTCGCCGTTTGGCATATCGAATCGGGCGCGCGGCTGGAAGTCAATGGCAATGTGCCCTACCCGATGGCGAGCACATTCAAGATTCCGATTTTGGCGACGGCTTGCAAGCAGCTGGCCGAAGGCGCGATCAGCCTTGATGCGCGCGTTCCGCTTGCCGATATGGACAAGAGCATGGGCAGCGGCATTTTGCCTTACTTCGAGAGTGGCTTGCAGCCGACCGTGCGCGATTTGCTGACCCTAATGATCATCATCAGCGACAATACGGCGACCGACATCATGGTCGACTATTTGGGCGGCGCGGCGGTTATCGAAGGGTACATGCATGAGCTGGGGCTTACTGATATCTTCTTCAAGCTGAATTGCAAGGATCTGCTGCGCCATGCCCTCCCGCCGGAGGTGGCGGATTTGCCGCGCGACGAGTTGGTGAAATGGACGACAGAGAACGACATACTGCGCGATGGTTTGCCGTTCAGCAAGGGACCGGAGAATAATGTCAGCACGGCGACGGCGATGAATGCGCTGCTGCATTTGCTCTATGGCGGGTTGTTCCCGGCGGAGATTCGGCAAGTCGCGCTTGATATTTTGCACAAGCAGCAGTATACCCACCGCATCGCGCGTTTTCTGCCGCTTGGCACAAAAGTCGCGAGCAAGACCGGCACCATTGGCGGCATCCGCAACGACTGCGGTATCATCCGTATCAGTGACGCGAATCATGTGATCCTGTCGCTCTTCGTCGAGTGGGATGAGGCGCCCTATTGGAACCTGCCGGCGGCGCATCATCAGCGGGTCTTTATCGTGGAGACGGCGATGGGCGCGATTGGCCGCGCAGCTTACGATGAATTCGCGAGCTTGGATTAGGCTGCGAAGGGAGGGTGTATCGACAATTGGCGGGATAACTTCTTTACGAAAAGCCGCAATCAACTTGGAGGACTTTGACGTGTACAAATCAAGACCTGTAATCTTGCTATTGCTCATGGCGGTTCTGGTCGTTTTGGGCGGCGCGGCGCTGGCGCAAGATGACATGATGGCGGGCAAAGGCGGGCGCCTGGTCGTGGCGGACGCCAATTCCAACACTTCCTTTGATCCATTCGTTTCGTCCTGGCACAGCTGGCCCCACTACGCCATTTACCCGACCTTGTTCTCGCGCGCTTTGGACATGAGTTATGTCGGCTACCTGGCGGACAGCTGGGAAGTGTCTGAAGATTCGAAATCGCTGACGATCAATTTGATCGATTTCGCCAGCTTCACCGATGGTACGCCGATTGACGCCGAAGCGCTGAAATGGAATCTGGAGAAGTATGCCGATCCGGAATCGACTGCCTCGACGGGCCGCGCCTTGATCACCCTGCTGGACAGCATCGAGGTCCACGACGACTACAGTTTCACGATGCACATGAACTCGCCACACGCGCCGCTGTTTTTCGTGCTGGCGGGCTTGGAGATCGTGTCGCCGACCGCTTATGAGGCGATTGGACCGGACGACTTCGGCACCAACCCGGTCGGCGGCGGTCCTTTCATCTTGAAAGAATTGGTCACGGACAATTACGCGCTGTTCGAGCGCAATCTGGATTTCACTTGGGCGCCGCCCGAGCTCTACGATCATCCGGGTCCGGTCTTCCTTGACGAGCTGCAAATTCTCTTCATTGGCGAGGAGCAGACGGTATTGGCCGCTTTGGAGACGGGCGAGATTTCATTGGCTGGCATCCCGACGCAGAACCTGGCGGACGCGGAAGCAAACCCGGATATCGACGTGCACGTGGCGAAATTGAGCCAGATCCGTTATGTCGGTTTCAATACATCCAAGGATCCCTGGACGAACCCGGATCTGCGCAGGGCTTTCGCCTATGCCACCGATCGGCAAGAATTTGTCACGCTGGCTTGGGACGACCTGGCGGATCCGCTTTATCAGCCGCTGCCGCCGACCATCTGGGGGCACAATCCCGATTTGAACGCGATTGCGCCGAGCTTTGACCCGGAGAGAGCGGGCGCGATGCTGGATGAGTTGGGTTATGTCGATGTGAATGGCGATGGCTTGCGCGAGGACCCGGATGGCAATGAATGGACCGTGCCGCTGGCGACCGCATCGCCGGATGAGTGGCTGCGGCAGGCGGAAGTGCTGGAAGCGCAGTGGCGCGCGGTCGGCATTCCGCTGCAGATTGACGTTCTGGAGTTTTCGGCGTTGGTTGACCTGACGACCACGGGAGAGCACGATCTCTTCTTGCTGCTTTACGGTTATCAGGATCCCAGCATCTTGACCTATTTCTTCGACCCCGAGCGCAAGGGCGGCAGCAACCGCGCCTGGTTCTCGACCGATGAATTGACCGAGCTGCTGGTTGCCGCCGATTCGCAGTTGGATCCGGAATTGCGTTACGAAGCGGTGACGGCGGTAAGCACGTACATCATCGAAGCCTCGCCCTGGGTCTATCTGGCGGTGCCGCCGGCGCTGACGGGCGTACGCGCGGAGCTGATGGGCTGGCGGATCCATCCGGATACGAGCTTCCTGTATTGGAACGCGTACTTTGAGGTGGAGTAGGGGAACCCCACGCCCCGGCCCCCTCCCGAAGGTTAGTGTCTACGCTACCCGAAGCATCCGGGAGGGGGAGCGCATGAATGATACTTGGAATACTCTAAGCGGGTCAGCCAATGGCTGACCCCTACAGAGATCATTCAGATGTAAAATGTAGGGGCGACTGAACCGCAGTGTCTACGCGCGGCGTTGAGTCGCCCGTCGGATTTCGGAGACGGTCCTGAGGACAGGTACATTTGAGCCAGTACATCCTGCGCCGGATTGCGATTGCGTTTCCCTTGATCTTGGCGGTGACGACGGTGGTGTTTGTCATGCTGCGGGTGGCGCTGCCAGGCGATCCGGCGCAGATCATGGCTGGCGATCGGGCGTCGCCGGAGCAGATCGAGCTGATCCGCCGCAAGCTGGGATTGGACCGGCCCGTCATCGAGCAGTATCTGATCTTCCTGCGCAACTTCGCCGGCGGGGACTTGGGGCGCTCGGTCAAGTTTCGTGAGCCGGTGATGGGCGTAATCGCCAAAGCCTTTCCCTTCACGGCAACGCTCACCTTCCTCAGCGTCACGGTGGGCACGACGATTGGCTTGGTCATCGGGGTGATCACGGCCGTCTACCAGCGTACCTGGGTCGATAATATCGGCATCGTGCTGACGGTATTTTTCTTTTCCATCCCCACATTCTGGCTGGGGCTGATGCTGATTCTGATATTCTCGGTGGGATTGCGCGTTTTGCCGGTGCAGGGGACGGGCACCTGGCGTCACTTTGTCCTGCCAGTGACCACGCTGGCGGTGGGCCAGAGCGCGCTGATCGCCCGCCTGACGCGTTCGAGCATGATTGAAGTGCTGAGCACGGATTATGTGCGAACGGCGCGGGCCAAGGGTTTGGCGCAACGGCGCGTGCTCGTGCGTCATGCGCTGCGCAATACGCTGATCCCGGTGATCACGGTTGTGGGCTTGTCGGTGGGCGGCTTGCTGGGCGGCGCGGTCATCACCGAGAGCATCTTTGGCTTGCCCGGCGTCGGGCGCCTGGCGATCGACGCCATCAGCAATCGCGATTATCCGATGATTCAAGGCGCGGTGATCCTGGTGGCGGCTTCTTTTGTTTTTGTCAATTTGATTGTCGATATCATTTACGCCTTCGTCGATCCGCGGATTCGCTATGCCTGAGGTCGATCTTGTCGCTGAGCGGGGCGCGCGCCCCAGCGGCTTGTATCAGCTGGTGCTGCTGAAGTTTGTGCGCAACCGAGTGGCGCTTTTTGGGCTGTGCTGCCTGTTGCTGCTGCTGTTGGCGATTCTCTTCGCGCCGCAGGTGACGCCTTACAATCCGATCGAGAAGAATACGCCGGAGCGCAATCAGGCGCCGTCGCGGCTGCATCCCTTCGGCACCGACAAGCTGGGTCGCGATATATTGAGCCGTGTGCTCTATGGCGGGCGCGTTTCGCTGCAAGTCGGCTTTTTTTCGGTGGGGCTGGCTGTCATCGTGAGCACACCTCTGGGCTTAATCGCCGGTTTCTTCGGCGGATTGGCCGACAATGGCATCATGCGGGTGATGGATTTGATATTGGCTTTTCCCGGCTTGATCCTGGCGATCTGGCTGGTGAGTTTGCTGGGATCCAATATCAATAACGTCATCATCGCGATCGCCTTTTTCTCGCTGCCGACCTTCTCGCGCTTGATCCGCGGCATCACGCTGTCGATCCGCGAGATGGAATATGTGATGGCGGCGCGCGGCATGGGCGCCAGCTCGCTGCGCATCATGTTTTTCCACATCCTGCCCGGTGTGTTGGGTCCGATGATCGTCTTGACGACGCTGGGTGTCTCCGGCGCGATTGTGGCGGGCGCGAGTTTGAGCTTCCTCGGTTTGGGCGTGCGGCCGCCGACGCCGGAGTGGGGGGCGATGCTGGCGGACGGGCGGAATTACTTGAGAACGCAGTGGTGGATGGCGGTCTTCCCTGGAATGACGATTACGCTGGTGGTGCTGCTGTTGAATATCATCGGCGATGCGCTGCGTGACGCGCTCGATCCGAATGTGCGGGCTTAGGCTTCGGCGGCGGGCGATTTACTCCTCACCCCCGAAGGTCAATGTCTACGTGAGCCGGCCCCCTCTCCCACAAGGCTGAGTAGCGGACATGTTCATTTTACCCCATCCCCGGCCCTTCCCCATTGAAATAGGGAAGGGTGACTCTTCTTCAAAGTTGGGATTCAAGCCGTGAATGCGACATAAATCAGTGCCAACTGTCATGCTGTTTGAAGGCGCTCCCCTTGCTTAGCTCGCTGGGGAAGGGGTCGGGGGATGGGGTAAGCCTAGCGACTGCTACGATTCTCAAAGCTGTCCACTCCTCAGCTCCCACAAGGGGCGCACGTAGACATGGCGCTACGAGAGGGGGAGCTACACGCAGCGGGACAAAGGGTTTTTTGCGTAGACGGCGAAATTTACGCGCGTTTGTTTACCGTGTGCGCATTGGTGGGCGGCTCACGAAGCCGGCCCTAAAAATTGTTTCGCTGTTTAGTCGTCGAGGGTAAGCAGGTTGAACTGTTTGTAAAGCTCTTCGAGGGTTTCGAGGCGCTCGCGCGTTTTCTCCGGATAGCGCAGAGAGAGGGCGCCGAGGATGGCGTCAAGCAGGGCGAATAGAGCGACCGTATTGCTGTAGAGACGCAGGCGGTATGGCACGATCAGGGCGAGATCGGAGCGGATGGCGGCCGGCGAGACGTGGCTGTCTGTGACGGTCAACACGGCGGCGCCGCGCTGTCGGCCGACGTCCATCACCGTCAGCGTTTCGCGCGTGTAGCGGGCGAAGCAGAGCGAAAGGATCAGATCGCCCGCTTGGAGCGGGGCTAGCTGCGCCGCGATGGGATCAATGCCCGGCGTCAGCACGGTTGTGTCCGGGCGGATATAGCGCAGGGTGATGCCGAAATTGAGCGCGAGCGGGAAAGACGAGCCCAAGCCAATGATGTAGACGTGACCGGCCTGATCGACCATATCGACGGCGCGATCGAAGATATGGGTGGGTACGTGCTGTGGCAGGTCGATCAGGGTCTGCACTTCATCGCGCAGCACGGTGTTGAGCAGGTGCGCGTCCTCCTGGTCAGCCGCGGAGAGTTCTTCCAGCAGTTGCTGCGTTCCGATCTGCATGCGCTGGGCGATCTTGGCCTGATTGAGGAATTGACCGCGCAGAACCGATTGCAACTCGGGGAAGCCTTCAAAGCCGAGGGCTTGGGCGGTGCGCACGACGGTTGACGGGTTGACGCCGACCGCCTTGGCGATTTCAGTGATGGTCAAGTGGATGACGCCGATGCCGCCTTCCAGCAGGAATTGCGCGACCTTGCGCTGGCTGCGCGATAGGGATTCGTGCTGGAGACGAATCCAGCGAACGATGTCGTCTTGCGGTTTCGCTTCGCTCATGGATCAAGCCCGTCTGTTCTTGTTACTGAGACCAGAGACCGGTGCTGAGATATTTCAAGCCGGAATCGGGGAGCAGGATGGCGATGCGTTCGCCGCGATGCTTGCCTTGCAGCAGCTGCAAGGCGGCGGCCAGGTTGGCGCCCGCTGAATAGCCGGCGAAGATACCTTCTTCTTTAGCCAGGCGCCGTGTCATTCGGATGGCGTCGGCATCGCTAACCTGCAGGCAGCCGTCGACGTGGGCGCGATCGACCAGGTCCAGATCGCTTATGGCATAACCGCCGCCCTGGATTTTGTGATTGGGGCGCGTGACCACTTCGCCAGCGAAGGCGGCTGCTCCAGACGGCTCGACGATATAACATTGAATTGCCGGGTCGCATTCTTTGAAATAGCGGGCGCAACCGGCGAATGAACCGCCGCTGCCGATGAAATCGCAGAAGGCGTCAAGGCCTCCTGATTGCCGCATGATCTCGGGCGCGGTATGCCGGTAGTGAGCGCGGGAATTGCCCTCTAACTGGAATTGGTCGGCGCGAAAGGCGCGGCGGTCCAGGGCGATTTCCTGCGCTCTTTCTTCGACGCGCAAGAGATCAGCGCCGGAGACTTCGCCCGGCGTCGAGTCGGGGCATTGATCGACGAGCACGACTTCAGCGCCGAGCGCGGCCATCATGCGGGCGCGCTCACTCGAGTTGCCGCGCGACATCACGGCGACGAAGCGATAGCCTTTGACAGCGCAGACGATCGCCAGCCCGGTACCGGTATTGCCGCTGGTGAGCTCGACGACCGTATCGCCGGGGCGGATCGCGCCCTCGGCTTCGGCTTCTTCGATCATCTCCCGGGCGATGCGGTCCTTTTTTGAAGCGCCGGGATTGAGGAATTCGAGCTTGGCGAAGACGCGTCCGTCGATGCTGCGGGTAATACGCGAAAGCTCAACCAAGGGTGTGTTTCCGATGGTGTCCAGCACGGAGAGGCAGAGTGTTTCGTGCGGCAAGCTTTCGCTGCTCCTTGGAGGCTTGTTCGTAATGGCCAAAATCGATTGGAATTCTATTGCGAGAGTGGGCGAGCCACCGCTGCGCGTAGGTCGCGTAGACACTGACCGCCGACACTGCAGGTCGCTCGCCCGTAGATCAATTCTAATATATTGAGAGTTCCTTCATTGAGCAAGCCTGCTCATAACTGTCTTGGAAATGGTCATAGCTCTTAAAGAACACTGAAATGCGTAATGGAACGTTTAGACTCCAGGCGCGTAGCTGGTGATTTTAGCATGAAGCGCGGTCGCTTTGCCATTTGACTTCGCGCTTGCTATGATTGCAATCGTTCAGCGGCGCAACGAATTTCTGGCATGACTGACAAGATTGTGATTCGCCAATTAAAGACGATGCCCGAACTCGATGCGACGGTCGAATTGCAGCGGGCGGTTTGGGGCATGCGCGATGTGGAGGTCGCTTCGCCCCATACGCTGCGGGCGATCGTGCATAGCGGCGGGGCAGTGTTTGGAGCGATGCTGGGGGGCGCGCTCGTCGGCTTTTGCTTTGGTTTTGCGGCGCGGCGAGACGGCGAGCTTTGGCTCTGGTCGCATATGGCGGCAGCGCATCCGGATTATCAGGGGCGGGGCATCGGCTTTCGGCTCAAGCAAGCGCAGCGGAAATGGGCGCTCGCGCAGGGCTTTCGCTGGATGGCTTGGACCTTCGACCCGATGCAGGCCGGCAACGCCAATTTCAACTTCAACCGGCTGGGTGTGACGGCGCGGCATTACTCGGCGAATCACTACGGCGAGATGCTGGATGGCTTGAACGCAGGCTTGGCCAGCGACCGTTTGGAGGCGCAGTGGCAGTTGAATGCGCCGCGTGTCGTTGAATTGGCGCAGGGTAGGCTGCGTGGGGCGGGAGCGGGATTGGCGGAGGCGCGGCCGCTGGTCTGGGTTGATGCAGCAGGCGCTCTCCAAAGCGATGCAGGGACGGCCTTTGACCAGGCGCGTTTCGCCATCGAGATTCCAGTGGACATTGCGGCGCTGAAGCAAGGCGATATTGAATACGCCAGGACTTGGCAGTTGCTGGTACGTCAGGCGATGCTGGCGCTATTCGACGCGAACTACGCTGTGACCGGTTTCCAACGCAGCGCTGGCAAAGCCTGGTATATCGTCACCCGTGAGAGCTAGGCGATGACGGGTTCGGGCGCGGCGCAGAGCCGGGTCACGCAACCCCATCCCCCGGCCC
>WTGC01000205.1 GCA_011523705.1 Chloroflexota bacterium
TCTTGGGCGGCCAGAAGGTCCAGGTGGTGTAACCGTAGCGGTCGTTGGCGGAGGCGTCTGACAGCTCCGCATAGACCCGGGCGATGCGCGGGTCAAGCTCGCCCATGACTTCTTCTGATATGGTTACCGGAGCTGGTCCCTTGCGGCAGTCGGTGAGCATCTTGCCCTGCGTGGCTGGCGAGAAGTACCAGGTCAGGAATTGCGCCGCCGCTTCGGGATGGGGGCTGTTGGCGTTGATCGAGCTGGTGTTGCCCATGCCAATGGTGAAGTAGTCGGTGCCGTCATGGCTGGGAACGGGCACCCAATCCCATTCTTGACCGGACTCGCCGAAGTATTCGCCCAAGCCGCGGATGGCCCAACTGCCTTCAATATTCATGGCCGCGGTGCCATCGGCGAACATCGACCGGCGAGTCGCGCCGTCGTTGGTGAAGTAGAGGTCAATGCCGCCGCCGTACCAACCCGCCTGCATGTGCGCGTCGAGGACTTCCATCGCATTGACCATGCTTTCGTCCGTCCAGGGGATCTGCCCGGTGAGCGCCTGGTAGACCTTATGCGGGGTGCCGATCTGAGTCATGTATTCGCCGACGAACCATTCGTTCGACGGGCGCCAGCTGGCGTTGCCATGCGAGAAGACGACATAGCCGGCCGCGGCGACCTCTTCGCCCAGAGCGTTCAATTCGTCGATGGTATCGGGCGGCGTCCAGCCGTTCGCCTCAAAGACATCGACGTTGTAATAGAGCAGCAGGGTTTCAAGCTCATCGGACAGACTGTAAAGCTGGCCATCGACCAAGCCCAGGTCGAGCGCCCAATCGAAGAAGAAATCGCCCCAGCCCATTTCGTCAGCGAAGGCGTCCATGGGCAGGATCAATCCCGCCTGCGCCATTTCGTAGACGAAGGAGGGGCCGGGCGTACGAACGATGTCAGGTCCGCCGCCGCCAGCGACCGCGGTGCGCGTAACATTCCAGGTATCAGCCTGCGGCACGATTTCCAGCTGGACAGACGGATCGATTTCATTGAATTCCAGCATGATGGGACCCCAGCAATCCAGCGTGGAGCCTTCGCCGAACCACATGCTGACGGTGGTGACGTCTTGCGCGCCGACCGGCGCAAGCGCCATGACCAGAACTGCAATCGCAAATAGAATCTTTATGCCTTTCATGTTTCCTCCTCTTGAGTATTGCAAATCGATTTGATCACAGAATTGTGTACCTTTGCTAGCTCTCGGGCCGTTGCGCTTGCCAATATGTGTCCACGATTCGCGCCTAAGTTAGGAAGAGTCCATCACCAAGATTGGCTCCGAAGCGGGGAAATTTTACACCAGAAAGCGCAAAAGGATAAGCTATTGGAAAATAATAACGCATGGGAAACCGATTGCGCAAGTATTTCTGTTAGGGCCCCTTCATTCCCAGAGCATGGCGATGAAGGCGCGTTTTACAAATGAATCGACGGTGCTATTCCAAACCCGTGCCGGTTATCGCCTGTACATAGTAGCGCTGGAAGGGCATGACCAGCAGGATGGGTACAATGGCCGCGATCATGGAGCCGGCCAGCAGTTCGTTCCAGATGGTGCCGTATTGCCCAATCGCCAGCGATATTTCGACCTGCACGACCCGCATCTCCTGGCGTGGCGCGATGAGCAGGGGCCAGAAGAAGGAATTCCATTGGCTGATGAACATCAGCAAGCCAGCAGCAACCAGGACTGGTTTGGAAATCGGCAGGATGATGCTGACCAGGACGCGCAACCAGGAGGCGCCGTCCACTCGCGCGGCGTCGATCAATTCCTGCGGGATCTCGGCGAAGAATTGCCGGAAAAGAAAGATCACCAGGCTGTTCGCCAAACCCGGCACGAGCAAGCCCTGCCAGGTGTTAATCCAGCCGAAGTTGTTGACCAGGATGTAGCGCGGGATCGCCGTCAAGTCGACCGGCACCATAAAGGTAAGCATGATGACCGAAAGGAAGAGGAACTGCTTGCCGCGGAACTCAAAGCGGCCAAAGGCGAAACCAGCCAAGGCGTTGGCCGCGCCGCCAATGACCACGGTGGCAATGGCGAGGAAGAATGAATTGGCCACCGCGCGTCCGAAGCCGCGTTCAAAGAGGTTGTCGTAAGCTTCCATGGTGAAATCCACCGGGATGAGCGCGCGCCAGGAAAATGGATAGGCGTATTCAAAGACTTTGTGATTTGGCGTGAAGGAGGCGGCCGCGGCCCACATCAGCGGCACAACGACGATGATGACGCCGAGAATTAGCAGGACGTAAACAAGCGTTGGCTGCAGGTAGAAGGATAAGGGTTTGGCGTTTTTCTTTACCATCGCGCTGTCCCGCGTCGATGCGAATTCTGTCGCCAGTTGAGACATGACTAATCTGCTGAGACGCTAGTCCTGCCCGCGCAAGACGTAAAGTTCTACGCCGATAATGATGAAGACGATGACCAGCATCACCGAAAGCATCGCCGAAGACGCGCCCAAGTCGCCATAGAGAAAGCCGCGGCGATAGGTCTCGTACATAATCAGATTGGTGGATAATTGCGGACCGCCGTTAGTGAGCAGCAGAATCGGCGCGAACATCAAGAAGTTGGCGACGGTGTCGGCGACCAGCACAAAAGCAAGCACGCGCCGCAGCAGCGGAAGCGTGATCCTGGTAAATGATTGCCAACTGCTGGCGCCGTCGATCTTCGCCGCTTCCAGCACAGGCGGCGGGATATTCTGCAAGCCGGCGAGAATGAACAGGCTCCAAAGCGGCACGCCGATCCAGGAAGCGATCACGATGATGGACCACAGCGCTTGATCGACAGAGTGCAGGAATGGCTGCCGCGCGATGCCCCACTGCGTGAGTATTCCGTTGATCATGCCCGAGTTCTGGTCAAGCATCAGCCCCCAGACGATGGCGGTGACGTTGAGCGAGACGGCGATCGGCAAGAGGTAAATGCTGCGGAAAACGCCGATGCCGGGCAGCTTCTGGTTTATCAAAATCGACAGACACAGCGCCAGAAAAATCTGAATCGGGTTTACCAACAGGCTGAATACCATGGTGACCTGCAAGGATTTCCAGAAAACCGGATCGTTGAATATCCGATTGTAGTTGGCGAAGCCGGCGAAGACGCGTTCGCCGCTGCGCAGTGAGAGCACGAAGGTGCTTTCCACCACGGTGGCGATAGTGGGCACGAGATTAAATACCACGAGCAGTAGCAGCGCCGGCGCGAGGAAGAGGTAGGGGATCAGCTGTCGGCTTAGACGCATGGCTTGACTTTGACTCGATGGTGATAGATGTAGAGTTTCAGGCTAATTCGGGCGACCTGATAGGTCGCGTAGGCACGGACCGCCGGTCGCCCCTACGTGCTAAGGCCTTGGCGAGAGGGCGACTTTGTAAGCCGCCCCTGCCGGTTGTGCCTTGTTCGGGAGTTAGCGATATTTTGCCATTTCGCTTTCGATGCGCTGGACCGCCAGGTTCAAGGACTCCTCGACATCAGCGCCGTTGCGAATGTCCTGGAAGATATTCTGCAAGATCTGCTCATATTCCAGGAAGCCGACGGTGACGGCGCGCGGACGTGGATTCACGGTCGCTTCATCGGCGGCCGTGCGCATATAGGACATCGGCAATTCGTCAAATTCGGCCTCGGTCGCGAAGAGCGCCAGCACCGACTGTTGGGCGGGGAAATCACCGCTGCCGTCGCGCCACCAGAGTTCCGCGCCCTCGCC
>WTGC01000002.1:0-16543 GCA_011523705.1 Chloroflexota bacterium
GTCGGGGGGTGAGGGGGAACAGGCCTTCTTCGGCCCCGAAGACGTCTTCTTCTACGCCTACGCCATCTTCCACAGCCCAACCTACCGCCAGCGCTACGCCGAATTCCTCAAAATCGATTTTCCCCGCCTGCCGCTCACATCAGACGTCCAACTCTTCGCCGCGCTGGTAAAACTCGGCGCCGAGCTAGTCAGCCTGCACCTGATGAAATCGGCGAAGCTGTCAGACTTCATCACGACATTCGACATTGATGGCGATAACGAAGTCGCGCGCGGCTTTCCCAAATACAACGAAGCCGCGCAGCGCGTGGCAATCAACAAGTCGCAATACTTCGGCGGCGTCGCCTCGGAGATCTGGGACTTCCATATCGGCGGCTATCGCGTGGCTGAGAAATGGCTCAAAGACCGGCGCAACCGAAAACTGTCATACGACGACTTGAAGCACTATCAAAAAATCATCGTCGCCCTGTCAGAAACCAGGCGCGTCATGTCCGCAATCGATGAAACAATCCCCGGCTTTCCAATTGAATAAATCCTCCCTGCCTCTGTGGCAAAAATCCTCTGTGCTCTCCGTGCCTCTGTGGCAAAAATCCTCTGCGTTCTCTGCGTTCTCTGTAGTTCAATTTTTACAAAACCGCCCGCCGCTCCACATCCCCGTATTCCTCCACCAGCGCCGCCCATGCCGCGCCGATCCGCCGGAAGCCCTCCTCGATGACCGCCGGCTGGTGGATGCCGAAGTTCAGGCGCATCGCTTGTTCCCCGCCCTCGCCCGTGTAGAAGAGCCGGCCAATCGCGAAAGCCACATCCCGCCCGATGCCGGCGATGAAAGTCTCAGCCGCGCTCGGTCCCGCCGCCGGCAGCTCCACCCAGAGGAAGAGCCCGCCGCCCGGCGCCGTCCAGCGGCTGCCAGCTGGCAGGTAACGCTGCGCCGCCGCCAAAGCCGCCACCCGCCGCCGCCGCAATTCCAGCCGGTTGCGCTCCAGCTGCTTGGCCAGCACGCCCCGCTCCAACAGCAGGTGGATCGCCCGCTGATTCAAGCCGGGCGTCGAGATATCAGCCGCCTGCTTCACCCGCGCCAGCCGCTCCTGATAGGGTCCATCGGCCACCAGGTAGCCGATGCGGATGCCGGGCAGCAGCACCTTGGTGAAGGCGTTGGTATGGATGACGATGCCGCTTTCATCCAGCGCTTTCAGCGGCGGCAGCTCGTCGCCGTCATAGCGGAATTCGCGGTAGACCTCGTCTTCAAGGATGGGGATGCGATGCCGGGCGGCCAGGCGCACCAATTGCCGGCGCCGGTGCAGCGGCATCAGGTGGCCCGTCGGATTCTGATAGCTGGGCATGACGTAGATCAGCCGGGGACGCAGATGATTGAGCGCGTTCTCCAGCGCGTCGATGCGGATGCCGTCTTCGTCGATGGGTGCCCCGTGGATCTGCGCGCGGCGCGCCTCGGCGATGTCGATGATGCCGAGGTAGGTCGGGTCTGCGGTGACCAGCGTATCGCCATCGCGCAACAGCGATTGCAGCACCAGGTCGATCGCTTGCTGGGCGCCACCGGTGATCAGCACGTCTTCGACGCGGCAGTCGATGCCGATGGCGCGCACGTAATCGCGCACTGCCGCCCGCAGCGGACCGTAACCCTCGGGCGCCTCGTAGGCGAGCGCCTCAGCGCCGTCCCGCTCGATGACTTGGTTGATCGCCTCCTGCAGGTAGCGCACCGGGAAGAACTCGCTGGGTGGCGCGCCGCCGCTGAAGTCAATGACGCCGGGCCGGCGCGCGAGCCGCATCATCTGGCGGATGGATGTGGCGCGCTGTCGCGTCCCGGGCGCTGGTGGCTGGGGCTGGGCGGCTTGGGAGCTTGCGCGATCGCGGGCGACGAAGGTGCCACGGCCAGCTTGGGCGCTGAGGTAGCCGGCGGCGCGCAGCTCGCTGTAGGCGTTGACGACGCTGATGCGGCTGAGATTCAGTTGACGCGCGAGGCTGCGGCTGGCGGGCAGGCGCGCGCCCGCGGTCAGGTCGCCGCCATCGATCTGGGCGCGGATCTGCTGGATGAGTTGCCGGTAGAGCGGCTCTTCGCTTTCGCGCTGCAGCTTGATGTTGAGCGAGGCATTTGGCATGGCGCGCCGTCAACATTCGGCTTAGTTTGGCATTAGCCAATTCTAGTGCCAAATGAATCCAAAGGCAATGTGAAGAGACTTAATTGAGGAAAATTTGACATAAGCGATAAATACAGAATACAATAGGAATAACTTAAGAAAATGTCATACTATGGTCAACATGAATTCAATTATCAATCTGAAACTTGTGGCGCAACGATTTCCCATTTTGCTAGCTCTAGGGCTGTTGCTGATTGCCGCCAGCGTTCTATCGCAGCTTGAGGCTCAGGATATTGAAGTGGAGGCAATGTGCGGCGGCCGTTTGTCCATCACTTGGAAACCGCCGCCCGGCGCCGGTGGTTATGAGTTTTACGACGCAGGACAGGGTGGCGGGCGCGTCACATGCAGCGAAGACGAAAACAAATGCGTCATTGAGGGACTGAAACCCGGCCAAGAATTTTCATATTATGTGGACCGGGTCGGCGGGAATCAGGCTGAGTTTCCGACCCGATTTAGGGCGCCGAGCATCGATTGCCCGGAATATATCGCGGTGACGCCTACGCCGCGTCCCCCGGCTGATACCTGCGCGAATAATCTGCCAACTGAAATTGTCGTTAAAGGCTTCCACCCGTTTTCAACCCAATGCCGACGGATTGGCGCGGTCAGCGTGGGCAACGCCGGGTTGATGGCTCAGGGCATCATTGATGCTCTTGATGTTTGGGGCAACGTCAGTGGCAACACGCAAGTCTGCTTTCGGCAGCCGGGAAGGCTGTATTTTCTGGATGCCGCGACATCACCGCGCGCGGTATCGGAACTGCCGGTGGAGCGTATTGATGGCATGACCTGCGGCCGGATTAATCGGGCGGGCACGGTAGCGCTCCTTCAAGGCGGTGGCGCCGCCAGTGAAGGCGCCGTCGTCGCAAGCATAAGCGTGGCAGAGCCCGAACAAACGGGACCCACGTCGACGACAAGCTGCCAATTGGTCACCACCGGCTATTTGAGCCTCCGCGCCGGTCCCAGCGTCCATTACGCTCGCATACTTTCCATGCCGCGCGGGCGCCGTCTGATCGCCCGGGCGAAGATCGGCGACTGGTTCATGGTCAACTTTGAAGAACAGCTCGGTTGGGCGCACCGGGAGTATTTGGCCGCCAGCCCCGGCTGCGATGGACTGGGCGAGGCCGGCGCCATCATTCTGCCGCCAATGGTCGAGACGCCTGCACCTCAAGCGGATGAGACGATGACGGAAACAGTGGAGCGCGCGCCGGAAGCGGAGGCGGCAGACGCGGCAGCGCCAGCTGATGAAGCGGAGGTCGGCTGCCGAGTGACCACCGTGGATATCGTCAATTTGCGGGCGGGACCGGGGCTTGAATACGAAGTGTACGCCGAGGTTCCTTATGAGTCAGTCTTGAGCGCGTCGGCCATCACCCGGGATTGGTTCCTGGTCGAGTATGAGGGCATCGCCGGTTTGATCAGCCGGCAATACGTTTACCGCTGGGGGAACTGCGATGTCCCCGGCGAGGCGGGCGCCAGGCCAATTGTCGAGCCGCCCAAGCCGGAAAGCGAAGCAGCCGAGACACCAGCCGAGACCGGGTCGATGGATGATCTCCCCGATTTCGCGTGGACGCCGCTGACGCATTGCAATCTCAGGACCGGCGACATTATCAATCTCCGCCGGGGACCGGGACTCGAATACAGCGTCATAATGGAGATCCCATATCAGACGAACTTGAGCGCCAGTGAAGGGTCGGGCGATTGGTTCAAGGTCGAATATGAAACGGATACCGGTTGGGTCCATATCGACTATGTATTCCGAAGCGGCGCCTGCGGCTAAGCGCTTGCCAAATAGAGAATGGCGATTCGAAGCGACGCGGCCGGCAACGAGCTCAGCTTCCTGCTGGACATGCTGGGGGGTAAAGGCGGCCAGTTTCTGGAGGTCGGCTGCGGCGATGGGCGGCTGACGCGCAAATATGCCCTTCGGGCGGCGCGGGTCTATGGTGTTGATCTGCCTTCGACATTGCCGCGGGCTGGGTCCGAGCCGCTGCCCGCTTCGGTCCACCTCGCGGCGGCGAGCGGCGTCCATCTGCCCTTCCCGGCTGGTCGCTTTGATCATGTGATATTCGCGCTCGCATTTTGATGAATTCAACCCGAGGGCATGGTCCATGCCCTATTAGAAGCGCGGCGCGCGCTAAAGCCGGGCGGCCGCTTGATTGACCTGCGCCCGACCATGCGCAATCGACGCGTCGAGCTTGAGCTTTCGTCAGCGACCCTGTTCATCGGCGAGATCGATTCCGCGAGCACCTTCTCCGATCATGTGGCGGCCAATGCCGCGCTGGCGGCGGCGCTGGCGGCGGGCGACTTCCGCCTGGAACATCAAACGACTTTCCACTATCTCAGCGATCTCGATTCGCTGGCCGACCTGCGCGATTTCAAGAGGGGCTTAAGGCGCAGCGTGATGCCGGAGTCGATCTTTGAACGAATTGATGCGCTGACCGCCGATGAAGGCGACGCCTACCTGATTCGCATACGCCGGGAGATGCTGATCGCGCGCTATCGCCGGCTCTAAAAGCCCCAGTTTTGCATATTTGCTCCAATCAAGTAATAT
Organism: Chloroflexota bacterium; assembly: GCA_011523705.1. Lineage (GTDB taxonomy): Bacteria > Chloroflexota > Anaerolineae > Aggregatilineales > Phototrophicaceae > UBA6055. The sequence goes on from WTGC01000002.1 coordinate 4,693, forward strand.
AAAGTCAGGCGGACAATCAATGATTTGGAGCGGAGACAATGTTCAAGCTAACGCTAGTTCTGTCATTTGCGCTGCTCGTGGCGCCATGGGCCTCGGGGCAGGCAGACGACAAGCCCACCATCGCGATGCTGCGCTTCGGCGCATTCTTTTCTTTTACCTATGTCGAAAACGCTGTTCTGGATACCTTGCTCGCCAACGAGCTCGTCACAGAAGCGGAGCACGCGGCGCTTTCCGCGCGAGAAAACCTCGAGGGCGAGCGCATCAATGTCTATTGGAACGATGCCAACTTTGATTTTACCGCCGTCAACACCATCGTCGAAGATGCCTTGGACCGGGGCGCGGATGCTTTGGTTGTGCTTTCGACGCCGACCGCCCAAGCCGCCGTCAACATCACCGCGGATATGGACGACCCGCCCATCGTTCTATTCACATCGGTATTCAATCCTTTTGAGGCGGGCATCGCGAAAGCGCCTTGCGTCAAGCCCAGCCATGTCACCGGCATCGAATCGGTGACGCTCTATGAAGACATCGTGCCGCTGCTGCTCTTGCAGGATCCCGACCTCAAGATGATCGGCACGATTTACAGTTCGGCCGAAACGAGCGGACGCCTCGGCGCGGAGGCCATCGTCGCAGCAGCGGAAGCGCATGGCTTGACGGTCGAAGTCGCCGCCATTTCGAACCTGCCCGATATGACCGTCGCCGCGAACGCTTTGGTGGATAAAGGGGTCGAAGCCTTTCTCTTGCCCTCCGATCTACTCACCATGAGCGGCTTGCCGGTGATCACGCAAATCGCGATCGAGAACGGACTGCCCGTTTATCATTCGACTTCGAACACCATCAATCTGGGCGCGACCGTGAGCGCGGGCGCGGGCCACAACTCGCTACAAGGCAGCTTGATTGGCGCCATGCTGGCGGGACATTTGCGCGGCGAGCTGGATATCGCCAGCACCGGCATCGGCATGATCGACCTGCTGAGCGTGGGACTCAATCTGGATGTGGCGGACGAACAGGGCATCGAATTCACTGACTCGCTGATGGAGCGGGCGCATTTGCTGCTGCAAGATGGCGGCATGTCCGGGCGCGGCTTGGTTCTGTGGCTGGAGTCGATGGGCATGGATGAAGAAACCAAGAATCTTGTGCTCAAAGCCATTGCCCAAGCCCAGACCAGCGGCGGCGAAATTGAAGTGGACTTGCCGAGAGAAGTACTAGCCGCGCTCTCGGCTGCCATCGCTTCGCAGACGCGGACGGAAGACGTGGGCGCGATCTTGGATAGCCTGAATTGCACGCCGGAGATGATTGACGAGCAGCAGGCGGCCCTGGACGCTTCCGAGTGAGCGGCGGCGACTTTGAAGCGTGCGCTCGCACGAATCATTCAGGACGTCTTGATGGCGCGAATGCGTCATCGTTAGCGGAATAAAGCGATAGCGAAGTTCGGTTGACAATCGGCGGCAGACTGGTTGAGAACGAAAGTTTGCCGCCGGTCAAGAATTTGTTACACTCTTGGCTGCGATATCTATCGCATTTTCAAACGATGGAAAGCATGCTTTGGAGGAGTCTATGTTCCGCAGAGTGTCATTATTGTTCATGGTTCTTGCGCTGGTAGTCTTGGCGGGTTATCCCGCGCTGGCGCAAGACGATTTCGTTTTTGGCGTTGTGCTGGTCGGCCCCAATGATGACCGGGGCTGGAGCACATCGCATCACGAAGCCGGCGAGTACGTGGTCGCCAATGTACCCGGCGCCAGAATGCTCGAATTCGAGAGCCTCAACCCGGCCGATTCGCCTGAGGCCACGCTGATGGGCGTCGTGGAGTTGATGGTGGAAGACGGCGCGTCGGTCATCTTCACCACTTCGGACAGCTTTGAAGAAGACACCAATGTGGTGGCGGCCGCCTTCCCCGAGGTCACCTTCATCAATATCACCGGCAGCAACGCCATTCAAGCCAACGATATCGTCATGGGCGACCATGCGCTCATGCATGAATTGCCCGAGCTGCCGCCGGCCAACGTGGGCAACTTCAACACCTACATGGAGCTCCCGCGCATGATCGCGGGCTGCGCCGCCGCCCTCGCCAGCGAATCGGGCCACATCGGCTACTTGGGCGCCTTGATCAATCCGGAGACGCGCCGTCTGGTCGCATCCAGTTACTTGGGCGCGCGCTATTGCGCCGACAATTATCGCGATGACATCTCGGGCGACGACATCACCTTCGAGGTCAAGTGGATCGGCTTCTGGTTCCATATTCCGGGCGTGACGCTGGACCCGGTCGAGGTCGCCCAGCAGATGCTTGATGGCGGCGCCGATGTCATCATTTCGGGCATTGACACGACCGAGGCGATCACCGTCACGGGCCGTTACATGGCCGAGGGCGATACCAGCTATGGCGTGCCTTACGGCAACATCAACGGCTGCTCCGAAGCGCCGGAAGCCTGCCTGGGCTCCGCCTATTACAACTGGGGACCGGCTTACCTCAGCGTGGTCGAGCGCGTTCTCGATGGCAGTTGGTCGCAGGAATGGCTGTGGTGGGAGCCGAAATGGGATGAGATCGGCGAAGACGGCTTCTACACCGATGCCGATTACAGCGTCGGCGGTTATGTCTTCGGCGATGGCTTGAGCATGGACCACCGCGAGACGCTTACCGCTTTCGCGCAGGAGATCCACGACTTCCAGACCGATCCCATGCACGCGGGCGAGATATACTTGTGGTCGGGTCCGCTGAATTTGCAGGATGGCACGCCCCTGGCTGGTGACATGGAGCCGGTGAGCCTGCTGGATATTTGGTTCCTGCCCCAGTTGCTCGAGGGCATGATCGGCGCGAGCGAATAGGCGAGCCTGCGCCACCACGACACTGACGTAGGGGCGACCTACCAGGTCGCCCGCCGAAACACGATTGTTGTAGGGGCGACCCATCGGGTCGCCCGCCATTGTCAGGGCGCAAGTACGAATGCGCCGATCTCAAGTCATCTGCAACTCTGACATTACTTCTAATTTCAATTTCTTGTTTGAATTATCATGTCTTGATGGTAAGATATAGGCAGGTAAGTCTAGGTTAGATCATGAACACCACTACAAATCTGAGCGAGGCCGTTGATGCGCGGGGAATTGATGCCAAGTTCATCGCGTATATCTCAATTCTCGCGCTGGTTTTTGCTGTCTTGTGCGCGCAAAAGGGGCATTCGGCCCGGGACATCCTCGCATATTTGACGTTTGTATTTGTCGTGGTGTACTCGGTGCGCCGCGCGTAAATGCGCCTTACCCCTACCAGATCATCATTCTTGTCGCAGTCATCTGCGGATTCCTGCTGATGTATACTGGCCGCGCGGGAATAGATGTACTCCTGTTCTTGTGTGGCCTGGCGCTTCTTCTAGCCGCCGGCGTTTCCAATCGGGGAGTAGTCGTAAGAATCGCTGCGCGTGGCTTCAAATTCGGCATGAATCTGCTGCCTTCTCGCACGCGCGACTCCCCCACCGCCCACATTCCACCAGAGTCATCAGATGACACGCCGATGCAGTTGCCGAATCGCGAGGAATAGAATTCTAATCAGGGGAATGACTTAGCGGCGCCAGCTTCCTATAATTCTGGGGGCGACTTCGCGACTTAAGAGACTGACCATGCGGCATTCGCTAATCCTTGCTGCGCTGCTGATGGGGCTGGCGGCAACTGCTTTCGGGCAGGATGCGGCGCATCTGATATTGACTGACACGAAGATCGGTTCGCAGGCGGACGGGTTCGGCGGTGAGCGGCCGGTCGTCAGCGGCGAGGTCTTCAACCATGGCGCGCAAGCCTATCGCAATATCAGCATCACCGTCGAAGCGTACAGCGCCGATGAGACGCTGATCGGTGAGGGCTTCGGCTTTCTGGTGGATGCCTGCGGCACGGCTCTGCTCGATCACGTTCTGCTGCCGGGCTCGGTTCAGGCATACAGCGCGCCCTACGAACTCTTCAAAGACGACGCCGTCGCGCGCGTCGTCGCGCGCGTCGATGGGCAGCCGGAAACGCCCAATTGGCCGCCGCAGATTGACGCGCCGGGGGTCCGGCTCATCGAGCGCGGCGAGGTGGTGATGCTTGAATGGCTGGACGAGGAGACGCTCATCTACGGCATCGGTTGCGATGGCGCGGTCTTCACCGAGCTGGACTGGCGGCGCTATGACCTCGCCGATCATGCGGTATCGCCGATTGAACATCCCGCTGCGGCCAAGGTGACGGCCGAGATGATCGAACGGAGTGGCGCGGCGATGGTCACGCAATCCGGCGAGCAGAACGCGGAATTGTACTATGGCTCGCAACTGACCTTCCCGCCGGGCGCGCGGCGCATCGTTTACCAGAATGACTTGCACACAATTTTATCGGCTGAGCCCAATGGCAGCTTCAAGAGGCTGATTCATGACAAGCTGCACCAGCACAGCTTGCGCGGCTTTATCTGGGCGCGGCAGCCGGGCGTCTTCCTCGCTTACTACTTTGGATCGCGCGGGGAACCCGTGCATTACTTCACCGGTCATGTCGATGGGCAGATGCTGATGGGGCGGCTGGAGGAGCTGGCGCCGTCGCTGACCGCCCCGGGTCCCAGCGCTGACGGACTGGCGGCGGTGGTCGGCTGGCGGCGCGACGATGTGAGCGGCTACTTCATCGATTATGCCTTCGGCGGCGATGAATTGTTGTTTGAGACGGAGCTGCCCGGCAACAATTATCCAGCGCCAATTGTCGCCGGGAATATTATCTACGTGATTCACTCTCTGGAGGGGGCGGCGACGCTGCAATGCTTCCATCGGCGGACGCGGGAGTTGCATACGCTGACGCCGCTGCCGCTGCAAGTTTCGCCGGCTGCGCGTGCCTGGAGCTGGCTTTCGCCGGGCGGGACGCGGCTGGCGGTAGCGATGAATGGGACGGAGGGCGGCGTATGGTGGCTGGATTTGTCGGGAGAGTGTGGCTAAGAGATAACTCAATATTGAGTGGCTACACGGCGGATTTCGCTGTCCGGAATGTCCGCTGTTCGCGTCTTCGCCCAAATGAGCAGTAAGAGAATGATCGTCCCATTTTTGACTCGATAAACAACTCTAAAGCCTCCGCGTGAACCGACTCTCGCGGAGGTGTTGGGCAAGCGCGCCTTGTAGATTTCCATGCCGCCCATATTCTGCAAACGTCTGTCTTGGGGGCGAGGACCCTGTACCAACACGCTCATTAGCGCGAGGTCATTGTCGATTTGACGATATGTCTTTCGGAGTTGCTTGACCCGCGCCTCAAACTCAGGTGTGTGAATTATCCGCATTGTCTTCGGCTTCGCGTTCCTGGCGCAGTTCCCGCAGGAAATCCATGAAGTCCCGCGTTTCGCCACGTTCCGCCTGCTGGAAACTCTTGTGTAGACTGCGCAGCAACGCTCGCTGTTCTTCGTTCAATTCCGGCTCAGTCACCAACGGCTCGACGGACGGGTCTTCGGCTCTCGCATCCTTGACTGGTTCTTCCATCCGCTTGAATCCTTTCCCGCTTTGCTTGAATGCTATATGATTGCTCCGCCATTTGCAAACCTGCCTTTGCGCGGGCGTGGGTTGCGAACGAGAACATGGGGGACGCAGTGTCCGATTCGTGGACGGCAGATTTCAGGCGAACCCGGGATTCTTTTACCACCGAGTTCACTGAGATTATTGAGATCACCGAGGAAACTGCAGCGCTAGGGCGGGCATCGGCGTCGGCGCAAGGAGGCAGATATGGATGAGACATACGACGCCATCGTCATCGGCCTTGGCGGCATGGGCAGCGCGGCGCTCTACCAGCTGGCCAAGCGCGGGCTGAATGTCCTGGGCATCGATCAATTCGAAATCCCGCATAACCTGGGCTCGTCGCATGGCTTGACCCGTATCATCCGCCTCGCCTATTACGAAGACTTGTCGTATGTGCCGTTGCTGCGGCGCGCTTATGAACTCTGGGGGGAGCTGGAAGCAGAGTTCGGCGAGCAGCTCTTCTTCCAGACCGGCAGCATCGACATGGGACCGGAAGACAGCGACGTCTTCCGTGGCAGCCTCCGCAGCTGCATCGAGCACGGCTTTGAGCACGATGTGCTGGACAATGTCGAACTGCGCAAGCGCTTCCCCGGCTATCGCATGCCAGCCGAGACGATGGCCGTCTTTCAGCCACAGGGCGGCTTGCTGACGCCGGAGCGCTGCATCAGCGCCTACACTCAGTTGGCGAAAAGCCGGGGCGCGGCCATCCACTGCGGCGAACGCGTGCTCGGCTGGGATATTCTGGCTAATGACCGCGTTGCATTGCGCACGGACGCCGGGCGCTACCTCGCCGAGAAACTGGTGATCTGCGGCGGCGCCTGGGCGTATAAGTTGGTTCCGCAACTGGCGGGCGCAGCCGTGCCCGAGCGGCAAGCGCTAATCTGGCTGGCGCCCAAGCGCGCGGACTGGTTTCAGCTGGACCGTTTCCCGGTGTGGAACGGGCAGGTGGAGGAAGGACGCTATTATGGCTTGCCCGAGTTCAATCCGACCGGGGCGACGCCCGGGATGAAGCTCGGCCGCTATCATCACCTGGACGAGACCTGCGATCCGGACAGGGTCGATCGTGAAGTACATGATGCCGACGAAACGATCCTGCGCCAATTCGCCGAGCGCTACTTCCCCGATGGCGCGGGCGAAACGGTCGATATGGTCGTCTGCATGTTCACCAATACGCCGGACGAGCACTTTCTGCTGGATACGCTGCCGGAAGCGCCGCAAGTTTCAGTCGCCGCCGGCTTCAGTGGGCACGGCTTCAAAATGGCCAGCGTCATCGGCGAGGTGATGGCGGATCTGGCGCAAGCGGGCGAGACGACCCACGATATCGCCTTGCACCGGCTATCGCGCTTCGCTGGGGATTGATTCACCACAGAGGCTCAGAGGGCACAGAGTATTTGTAGGGGCTTGCCTTGGCAAGCCCTTTCGACGCGCTAGATTGGCGCGATTCCCGCTGATAATTTTCGCTCTGCTCATTCGTCTCGGTGTTCTCGGTGGTGCAGTTTCAGTTCTTCTGCGGCGAAACTGTTTGTAAATCGCGCGCGGGCGTTTTAGGCATTGTTCGCGTGCGAAAATGTAAACGGACCGTGACTTGCCGACGGATGCAACATGGCGGCGACTCCAGATTGACAGCGGAGGAATGTTGGCGAATGACACGGTTGCGGACATAAGTGCGGCGCACAGGCACACCGATTAACATGGCAAGTATCATAGGAAAAGCTAAGGACACCACAAGTGGCTCAAGAAGAGAAACCCAAGCCGATATCGCCACAGCCGCCACCACCACAATATTACAACGTTGCGCCGCCGCAATATTATCCTCCACCACCGCTGCGAGATAGTCAATTCACCTGGATGGTTCTCGGCGCTGTATTTGGTTTCTTCGGCATCTTGGTTGCCGCTGCCACAGATAAAGGTGGCGGGCGCACCAACGCCGCTTCGTTCGGCTGCCTCATCAACGCGCTGATATTCCTTGCGCCCCTTGCGGCCTGCGTCATTTTGCCGGCCCTCGCGCAATGAAGCACCCAGCGTGAGACTGAAGACTATCGTGGTAATTTGCCCGCCGTATAAAAGCCTCAACGCAAATCAATTGAACTCTGTGCCGCCATTCAGCGTCTAACCAACGCTCTGTGTCCTCTGTGTTGCCTCTCTTCGCCGGTCAGTGTCTACGCGACTAGTACGCGCAACGCTAACTCCCCCTCGCCCCTTGTGGGAGAGGGGGCCGGGGGGTGAGGGGTTGGAATAGCATCATCGAGTACCGTTTGTAATTTGCCAGCGCGCATGTTAGGCTTTGCTCGCTTGCGAAAATGGTAAGGGTTCGTGACCTGCCGATGGGTGTAACATGGCGGCGATTCCACAGATTGACAGGGGCAATAAGATGGCGAATGACAAGGGACAGAACAAAGAACTGAAGGTTGCAGCGGCGCCAGCTGACGACGCGAAGTCGCGCATCACGCTGCCGAATTTGGTGGACATTCAGTTCATGGATGAAGCCGACAGCGCGCTGACGCAGCCGATGGAGGGCTATAACCCGCGCTACAAGAACATCGTCGATTACATCATCGGCGTCACCCATGAGATTTGGGAAGAGCACGGCGTCGGCAAGCTCTATGATTATTACGCCAATACGATGGTCATGCATACGGCCGCTGGACTGCGCTTTGGCCGTGAGGCGGTCATCGCCGCCACCCTCGAATCGCAAGCGGGCTTCCCCGACCGGCGGCTATTCGGCGAAGAAGTGATCTGGGGCGGGAACAATGTCGATGGCTTCTATACATCGCATCGCCTGCGCCATGAGGGAACCAATCGCGGCTGGACGCCTTACGGTCCGCCGACGGGCAAGCGCGTCAGTTATCGCGCCATAGCCGATTGCGTCTGCGTGCGCGATATGATGGTCGAAGAATGGATCTCGCGCGATGAGCTGACGCTGGTGCGGCAGTTGGGATATGACCCGCTGCAAAAGGCGAAAGAGATGGTCGCCAAAGAAAAGGACAGCGCCTTCCAGTTGAGCATCGCCGGCGATATCGACCACCGCGTCGGGCAGCTGCCGCCGGAACCTTGGCCCGAAGCGCAATCCGAGACCTTTGATCCGGAAGACTTCGTCGGGCGCATGATGCACGAGGTGTGGAATTGGAAACTGCTGAACAAGGCGCGCGATTATTATCATGAGAACTTCGTCTTCGAGGGACCGTCCGGGCGCGCCTTCAAGGGCATCGGCGATTTTCAGACTTACGCGCTGTCGCTGCTTTCGCCCTTCCCGGATTTGTCCCTGCAGCTGGATCATTTCTGTCACGTGGGCGATGAACGCGCCGGTTACCGGGTGGCGACGCGCTGGTTCATGCGCGGGACCCACACCGGATACGGCATCTATGGCGAGCCGACCGGCAATCCGATGCGGCTGATGGGCTTCAGCCACCATGTGATCAAAGAGGGCCGCATCGCCAGCGAGCATACCCTCTTTGACGAATTCGTCTTGCTGAAGCAGATCGTCGCCTGAGTGGAATAAATTCGCCTGCCAAATCCCAAACTGTAGGGGCGAGACTTGTCTCGCCCTCCCCAATCACCACCCGGACGCAATCCAATGACTACCAAGCAGGACAAATACTTCACATCGTCATTCCAATACAGCCCGATCGACCAAGCCGACAACATCGCCAATAAACGACGGGTGATGTCGATCATGGGCGCGCTTGCCGAGGCGCCGCTCGAGCAACTGCCCGAAGCCGCCCACGACGGCTATGCCGTTGACGTGGCGCTGAATGTCACGCATCCCATCAACGAACTGCGCGGGATCGACGCGGCGCTGGAGCGGGTTTGGCGCCCGCTGCGTAGGGCGCTGCCGGATATGGAGCGGCGCGAAAACTTCGTCGCTGGCGGGCGCTACCGCGATGGCGATTGGATCGCCTGCATGGGGCATTACCTGGGCAATTTCGCTCATGACTTGCTGGGCATTCCGGCGACGCGCGGAGTCGTGCACCTGCGATTCTGTGAAGGGCATGCATTGCGCGGGGGCAAGATCGTCACCAGTTACCTTTTCCTCGACTTTCTGGATTTGATGCGGCAAGCAGGCTATTGGCCGCTAGCGCCGAGCTTGGGCAGGGAGATGCGCTGGATGCCGCCGCGCACCCTTGATGGTGTCATCTTGACGCCACAAGACGAAGCGCGCTCGCGGCGCACCATCGAGACGATCTTGAAGATGCACGCCGCCCTCGGCTACTACAGCGGGGAAGCGCCCACCCGCGCCGTCCTGGACGAGATGGAGCAGGCGAAGCATTGGCACAAAGATTTCATGTGGTACGGGCCCGCCGGCATCGGCACGACGCGCGGACTGAAGGGCTACGAAGATTATCATCAGATTCCCTTCCTCGTGGCTTTCCCCGACCGCGGCGGATCGGAACAGGGGCATTTCATCCGTATCGGCGATGGCTATTACGCGGTCACCGGCGGCTGGGGTTACCTGCGGGCGACGCATCGCGGGGGTGAGCTCTTCGGCGCCCCGCCGACCGGCAAGCGCGTCAACATGCGCGTGATGGACTTTTATCGCTGCGATGAAGACACGATCGTGGAGAACTGGATCCCGATTGATGTGCCGCATCTGCTGCTGCAAATGGGCGTCGATGTCTTCGGGCGGATGCGCCATCAGTTTCGGCAGCACCGGGCAATCAGCGCCAGCGAGTGGCTGGTGAAGGAATGACCCGTAGGGGCGAGAGACGGTCAGTGTCTACGCGACCCTTGTCCCGCCCTCCTCAACGAAAAACTGTAGACAACCGCGCTGCAGGGCAGCGGCTCACGCAAAATACACTGTGCCCGCTGAGTTTAGCTCCCCCTCTCGAACTGCTGTGTCTACGCGCAGCCCTTGTGGGAGAGGGGGCCGGGGGGTGAGGGGAAAGAAAGGCTGAAAATGACGGAATCCATACACAACCAAAACAAGGATCGAATCGGCGTCTTCCGCCGGGCGCTCTACGATATCAACCCGGGCCAGCTGCGCGGGCAATTGCGCGAGATTTTCGCGCCTGATTGCCTTGTGCAGCTGGCCAATCCCTTTGAGACGCTGGACGGCGTCGATGGCTTGTATGAAGAAGCTTACGCGCCTTTGCTGGCGGCGGTGCCGGATTTGGAGCGGCGCGACTTCATCGTCATGGCGGGCGCGTCAGAGGGTGCCAATTGGGTCGGATGTGGCGGGCATTATATGGGCGTTTTCGAAAAGCCCTGGCTCGATATCCCGCCGACTCAGCACCTGATGGCGATGCGCTACCACGAATTTTTCCGGCTGGAAGCGGGCCAGGTGGTGGAGATGCAGGCGCTTTGGGATATCCCCCAAGTGATGATGCTGGCGGGTGCTTGGCCGATGACGCCGAGCCTGGCGCCGGAATGGGTCGTGCCCGGTCCGGCGACGGAAGACGGCATCGTCACCGCCGCCTATGACGAGGCGCAATCGCAGGCCAGCGTGGATTGGGTGACCGCGATGCTGCAGGCTTTGGAGCGCTCGCCCGAGGGCTTGGCGGCCATGCAGATCGACCGGCACTGGCACTCGAAAATGATGTGGTATGGACCGGCCGGCATCGGCTCCATGCGGCGGATATCGGGCTTCCGCAATTGGCATCAAATACCCTTTTTGAAGGCGCTGCCCGATCGCAGCGTTTTCAAAGACAAGGGCATCATGTTCGGCGATGGCGATTATGTCGCCTTCACCGGCTGGCCCGGCATGAGCATGACCATCAGCGGCGATGGCTGGCTGGGCATCGCGCCGGCGAATCAGAAAATCACCATGCGCAGCCTGGATTTCTGGCGCTGCGAAAAGGGGCTGATCCGCGAGAACTGGGTGCTGGTTGATCTGCTGCATGTTTTCGCGCAGATCGGCGTCGATGTCTTTGAGCGGATGCGCGAACTGACGATCGCGCGGCACGGGCGGATGCAGGTATAGCTGCTAGAAGAGCCCGCCAAGCAAATCATTTTCACCACCGAGAACACCGAGGAAAAAAGAGGGGCCGAGGATTTGTTCTCTATCGCAGCAACTCGGCCAATGCAACACATCATTTAGGAGCGAGCGACCTCCTACAGGGTGTCTAATCGCGGCATTTGGTTGCCGGCCTATACCCAAACTGTAGACACACGCGCGACAATGCCGCCGCCCACGCAAAATACCTTGCGTCTCGCCGTGACCAAAAAACAGGATAAATCGAGCGCTCGCAAGGTCTAGCTCCCCCTCTACCCTTGTGGGAGAGGGGGCCGGAGGGTGAGGGGTGAGCCGTCCGCAACGTAAACAGGAGCGAGCGACCTCCTACAGGCTGTCTAATCGCGGCATTGGGTCGCCGGCCTATACCCAAACTGTAGACACACGCGCGACAATGCCGCCGCCCACGCAA
>WTGC01000002.1:16643-25084 GCA_011523705.1 Chloroflexota bacterium
ATCGAGCGCTCGCAAGGTCTAGCTCCCCCTCTACCCTTGTGGGAGAGGGGGCCGGGGGGTGAGGGGTGAGCCGCCCGCAACGTAAACAGGGGCGATTCTGTGAATCGCCCACCTCCGTGTCCTCCGAAATCTCGGTGTCCTCGGTGGTACATGAAATCGCCAGCGCTCGTCTGTTTCCGCCCACGATCTTGGCGACTAATTGGGTTGGTCGGCGGGTGGGATATTTGCGATGAGGGGATTGTTCTGGTCGCGCCGGGAGAGCGCGGGATCGGCGACGCCCCAGTCGATCGCCGCTTGCGGGTCATCCCAGGCGATGCCGAATTCATCGGCGCCGCCATCATAATAATTGTTGACGATGTACATCAGCGTGCAATCGGTCAGCGCGGCGAAGCCATGGGCGACGCCTTCGGGAATGAAGAGGCCCAGCAAATGGTCCTCGCCCATGTCAAACGTGGCGGCGTTCAGATAAGTCGGCGACGAGCGGCGCAAATCCACCAAGCCGACGCGGATGCGCCCGCGGACAGCCAGCCAGTAATCGACTTGCTTGAAGTGATAATGCAAACCGCGCAAGACGCCGGCGCTGCTGTCGCTGCGATTGCTCTGCAGGCGATCCCAATTGACCTGCGGGAACCACTCTTTGCGGAAGGTCTCCATGAAGCGGCCCCGGTCATCGCCGAAAGCCTGCAAGGGCACGGTCATGACGCCGTCTATGGACTCAAATGGCTGGGCGGGAGAGTTGGTCATGGGTCAATGATAATTGTGGTCGGCTTTTCTTGCGACGGTTTGGCAAATTCCAGTTCACGAAGGTGATTCTTCAGCCTGTGCGCCATTTTGCGTTGCACCACACCTGTTAAGGCTCCAGAAATTCCACCACTTACGACGGGAATTAACTTGGCGACTCCCTGTGCGAATGTAGTCTTGGTGAGCTTGATTCCAAGCCACTTACAAATTTCTTTGATTACTGGATAATAGGCAGTCTTGGTCAGCGCATAGCGAGGCAAGCGACTCGCGACCTGACTGGCAAAACGTGAAGAAATCTCGCTCAGCAAAATGTTTGCTTGTCGGAGCCCCAACATTGAACCCAAGAGCATAGCCATACGAGACTGGGTCTCTTCATCTGGCGCGCCTTCTTGGAATAACTCGGGCCAACCGTATAGGTAGGCGAGCTTCTGTGCCAAGACAAGCGCGTGACCAGTGTTCTGAGCAAGATCCAGCGGGACAGTTACTGCCATAGCGATACCGCCGGGCATGCCTGTTACAAAGGAACCGGCCGCGGCCTTAAAGTTTTGAGATCGAATTACGCTGTCTGCGATTCTGTCAATTGTCGTAACGGGTATCCGTGCAAAGGCAGGATTAAATTCAATGGCTAACTCGACCTGCCGCTCCGAGCAATGAGACCGTAGCTGGTCATGTAGAAAGGCCGAACGGTCAACCTTTGTGCGTGGCATTGCCAAAGCCGCTTCAATTATTGCAAGAGTGCGGCCGCCATCGTCGCTACTTTGCGGCTTATCTTTTGTCTGTTCCATTGCCTACTCGCCGTATTTCCCCGCTAACTTCTGCGTAACCTAACATAGGAACAAAAAGGTTGCCATTCCTATTTGTAATTATCGTAGACGATGATCACCCGCCGGGTTGCTGCCGACGGGATGCTAGCGATTGCCCCAACACCCGATACGCAAAGTCCAACATCATCTCCTGCTGACGAATCCGCTCCTCGGTATCCAGCGAGCCGTGGCCGGCGTCGAACCAGTGAACTTCAATGGTCTTGCCAAGTTCCTTCAGCCGCTCCTCATAGACGCGCATCTGGCGGGCCGGGCAGCGCGTGTCGTTTTCGCCTTGCAGCACCAGAATCGGCGCAGCGATCTGCTCGGCATAGGTGATGGGTGACGCCTTGCGATGGGCTTCCGGTTTTTCATCGGGGCTGCCGCCGAACATGCTGCGCTGGTAGCCGCGCAAGGTGCCGGCTTGATCTTCGTACATCAGCGTCCAATCGGCGATGGCGACCACCGCCATGCCGCCCGCCCACAACTCCGGCTTCTTGCCCAGCGATTGCAGCGTCAGGTAGCCGCCGTATGAGCCGCCGGTCTTGAGGATGGCGTCCGGCTGGGCGATGCCATTTTCGATCAGCCAGGCGACGCCGGCCGCGACATCCTCCACTTCGAGATCGCCCAGGTTGCCGTCAATGGCGTGTTGGAAATCATAGCCGAAGGTGGTCGAGCCGCGATAATTGAGGCTGAAGAAGGCGAAACCGTGATCGAGCCAGGCTTGCGATTCGGGCGCCCAGCGATTGGTCATCACCGCCGTCGGTCCGCCATGCGTATGCACGATAGTGGGGAAGGGTCCGGACCCGGGCGGCGTCGCCAGCCAGGCTTGAATCGGGCTGCCATCGGTCGAATGGTAATGGACCGAGCGCCAACTGACGCCCGCGGGCACGCTGAGGCCGAGGTCGATGACATCGCGGATGATAGCGCCGCTCTCAGCGTCCAGTTCCAGCAGCCGCGGCGGCGCGGTCGAATGCTCGAAGTGGATTTGAATCGAGCCGCCGGGCAGGAAGCCGCTGCCCTTTTGGAATACGCCGTCGGGGGTCGCCAGGCGGCGCGATCGATTTTCGGCGATATCGCAGATATACAGCGAATGCGTCGCCCCGCTGATCTGGTGCAAAAGCAGGCGCGCGCCATCGGGCGACCAATTCCAGAATTTGACATCGCCGCGGAATTGCTCCGAATCGATGTCGCAGCGTTGGCCCGTCCGCGGATTCCAGATGAAGGGGCGATGGTAGCCGCTCGCGCTGGACGACCCGGCAAAGCGCATGTCCCCAGGCACCGGGCTGAATTCGCCGGGAATGATGCCGCTGCCGGCGCCATCCCACAGTTCGGCGATCAGTTCGCCCGTGTCTATGTCCCAAGCTTCCAGCGTGTAGTCGGCGTTGCCCGTCTTCTCGCTCGAGGCGATGATGGCGATTTCCGCGTCTTGCGAGAGCAGCGGACCGAAGGACAAAGCCGCCTTCGTCCGTGAAAATATCGGCTCGGCCGCGCCCGCTTCGTCGTAAACATGGAGGTGGAAGCCATCATCGTCAACCGCACAGTAACCCAGCGCGCCGCCAGAGGCGGATTCGGCGATGAAGTGCGAGGCGTATTCGGGGCTGACGGGCGTGATATCTTCCGCCTCGCCGCCGCTGAAGGGCAAGCGAACATAATGCCCGATCTCGTCGCCGCGCCGGTCGCGCAAGTAATAGACGCTTTCGCCATCGGCGGAGATGGCGCCGGCGCTGACGCCAGCCGGATCATCGGTCAGCTGCGTCAATGCGTCCGTCTCGGTGTTCCAGGCGTAGAGCTGGCAGAGGCCGTCTTTGTTGCTGGCCACCAGGCCGCGCGACGGGTTCTGGGCGGCGCGTTTGGACCAGGCGATGGTGGGCGCGCGGAAACGCTGCTTCCAGCGGGCGTCGGCGGAGCGGTCAATGGGAGTGAGCACGGGCTTGCCTTTCGCTGCCTTATGAATGCCGGCTATGATAGGCGACCATCCCGCCAGAGACAATAGGTCGCTCGCCAAATCCCAATCTGTAGGGGCGACTCGGTGAGTCGCCAGTCAGTGTATACGCGACCCTCGGTGGTGAATACCTGTAGCTCCCCTTAATGCAGCCTAGACCAAGCAGCGAAGCTCAGCCATAATACGGCGCAGTTAGCTCCCGGCAATTCTGGAGGACAGCGATGGCGATAGCGGTCATGATGGTGATTATCCTGTTGAATTTCGCCTTGCTCTTGGCGGTGATGCGCGTGGGCACGATGGAAGAGCACCACAGCGAAGTCGCCGCCGAGGATTCAGCCGCCGTCCTGGCTTGGCGCGCGCGCCTGGCGGATCGCGCTGGCGCAAATGACGCGGGCGCCGGCGAAACGAGCGGAGCCTAGCTGGCTCGCTCCGTGGCCGCCTCACGCGCCATTTCGCAATGCGAATTGGACTGCTCGCACCCGATCTGAGCACACAGAATGGCTGGGCCACCTATAGCCTGAACCTGATTCGGCAGTTGCGCGCGCGCGGCATCGCGACGACAATCGTCTGCGCCCGCAACAGCCCGGCCGTCGAACTCGAAACGCATCCATTGCTGCCCGCGGTAACGCCGCCCGAACGCCACACGTTCATCAAATCGCTGCGGCTGATCCCCCGCCTGCGCAGCCTCCTTCGCGACTGCGATCTGGTGCATAGCACGATCGAACCCTACGCGATTTTGGCGGCGGCTGTCGCTGGCGGCCGGCCGCTATTCGTGACGGCGCATGGCAGCTATGTCAATATGCCGCGGCTGCGCCCCTTTCCCGTCGGCAATCTGTATCGGCGGGCGCTGGAGCGGGCCCGGCTCATCTGCGTCAGCCGCTATACGGCGCAGGTGGCGCGGGAGCTGATGCCAGGCGCGCGTGTCGAGGTCGTCAGCAATGGCGTTGACGTCGAGCGATTCCTCGAGCCGCCTGCGCTACAAGTTGAAAAACGCGGACCGACGGTCGTCACCGCCGGCGGGATCAAGCCGCGGAAAGGCACGCTGCAACTGGTGGAGGCGATCGCCGTCCTGCGGGAGCGGCTGCCGCAAATTCAATGCCTGGTCATGGGTAATCCGCAGCGGGGCAGCGCCTATAGCGCGCGTGTCAAGCGGCGCATCGACGAATTGGGGCTGCGCGACCATGTGCGAATTCTGGGCTTCGTCGAAGACGAACTGATGCGCGCCTGGTTCTGCGCGGCCGATGTTTTCGCCTTGCCCGCGATGAATGATGGATTGTGGTTTGAAGGATTTGGCTTGGTGCTGGTGGAAGCGGGGGCGGCCGGCACAGCCGTAATCGGCACGGATGGCTGTGGCGTGGCTGATGCCATCGAGCATGGCGAAACCGGCCTGATCGTGTCGCAGGCGAATGTCGCGGAAGCATTGCCGCGCGCGCTCCTCGAATTGCTGCAGGATCCAGAGCGAGCGGCGCAGATGGGCGCGGCCGGCCGGCGGCGAGCGCAAGCGCAGACCTGGTCCTCAGTAGCGGACAAGGTGATCAACCTGTATCAGCAGTCGCTGGATTAAAGCCTATTGGGTGAAAACTCTGGACGCGACCCTCTGTGTTCTCTGTGTTGAAAAAAACTTCATTGGTTGCTCCGGGTCACGCCCGTTTCCGCCCATCAGCATAAATGAAGAAGTTCTCCGTCTCTTCCACCTCGATGTCGAAACCGTGGGCGCGCAAGGTTTCGGTCAATGCGGCGGGATCATAATAGACTTTGACGATGTCGAATTGGCGACCGTCCTTGAGCGCCCGCCGCTGCAAATCGGCGCCCAGATTCGCCGTGCCGGTGCGATTCTTGGCGAGATCCACCGCGCGCGAATCCACCAGAAAGAGGCGGCCGCCCGGTTTCAGCGCATCATGGACCGTCTTGAGGAAGCGCGGCAGCTTGTCGGCGGGCACGTGCGAAAGCCAGAAACCGAAGAAGACCATGTCGTATTGACGCGCCGGCTGATAGCGGAAAAGATCGACCAGCTGATAATCGACCCGTTCTGAACCCAACTTGGCGCGGTTGATTGCGATCATTTCGGGCGAGGCGTCGAGAGCGCTGACGCGTTCGCCGATTTGAATGAGCTCGGCCGTCCAGATGCCCGTGCCCGGCGCCAGCTCGAGAATATGCCCCAAGTCGGAAACGCGGTACAGCCGATCGCGGACTCGCTGGATTTCCCGCTGCCATCGCCGCGTGTGCGCCTCGCCATGACCATAGCGATCGCGGCGGTAAAACCAGTCGTCGTACTCCGGCGCGCGGGCGCGATAATATTCGATCTGATGCCGGAGAATGTCGAGCATGATTGCTCCATTCAAAGTCACACGCGACGCGCGGTCAGTGTCGGCGGTCAGCGTCAACGAGACCTGCGCGACCCATTTTTGCACAATCGGCCACAGGTCGACGAAGTCTCCCCCTAGTTTACTGGGGGGAGATTTAGAGGGGGGTATGCATTGGACCCTGCGGCGACAAGCCATCGGGATCATTCAACTCGGCCTCGGGCGGCGCGGGAACTGGTCCGGTGAGCAGCGGGTCGTCAGTTTCGCGCATCCAGCGTTCGAGGCGGGCGCGCATGTCCGCCAGCACCTCCGCGTGCGCGCCGCTGTCGACGAGATTGACGCGCTCGATCGGGTCCAGCCAGGTATCGTAAAGCCGTTCCGGAGCGATTTCGCTTTCGCCGTAGCCAGCCGCCAGCCATTCGCTCTTAGTGAAGCCGTCATCGATATTCGAGAGCACAGGCGACCTTGGCCCGTCGTAGCGGCGGATATACTTGTAGCGCTCGGTTCTCACGGCGCGCTTGGGCTCATAAGCGGCGTGGTAGCTGACTTCGGCAAAGAGCTCCTCGCGGATTGATTCGCGCTCGCCGGTCAGCAGCGGCCGCATCGAATGCCCCTGCAGCCAATCGGGAGGGTCGATGCCGAGCCAGTCGCAGAGGGTGGGGAAAATATCGATATGGCTGACCATGGCGTCGATAGCGCGCCCGCCGCTGAATGGCGCCGGACCATCCATGATCAGCGCGACGCCGATGCCATGATCAGTCAGGTTGCATTTCATATCGGGGAAAGCCAGGCCGTGATCGGTGGTGTAAATCACCAGCGTATTCTCGCGCAGTCCGGTTTCATCGAGCGCCCGCAAGACATGGCCGATCTTGTCGTCCAGGATCCGCGCCATCGCGATGTAATTCGCCATATCTTGCCGCGTGCCGGGCGTATCGGGAAAGAGTGCCGGCGGCTGCACGTAATCCGGATTGACATCATGCTCGGTCGGGAATTCGCGGTGCGTCTCGAAGAAGCCTACGGTGAGCCAGAAGGGTTCTTCCGGTTCTGAGCGGATGAAGTCGGCGGCAGCGATATGCGCTTGCGGTTTGTCTTCCGTCAAAATTCGGTCGTAGCCGACATCCGCGGCGCCGCCATGGTAGCGCGCCCCCGAAAGATGCTGGATGCCAGCCAGCGCCGAAGTGTAGCCCGCTTTCTTCAGCGTGTGGATGATATGCTGCTTGAAGTCCCGCAGGCGGAAGTGTCGATTGGCCAGCCCCAACATGCCGGCGCTGTGCGGCGATTGCCCGGTGAGCAAGGCGGCGCGGCTGGGCGAGCAGGTCGGCGCGGCGCAATAAGCGCGGCGGAAGAGGACGCCACGCTCGGCGAGCCGCTGCAGGTTGGGCGTGGGAATCGCATGGCCGTAGGGCTGCAGGTAGCGGCCCGTGTCGTGCGAATGGATGTAGAGAATATTCGGCTTAGACAAATCAAGGCTTCCTTTTTCGATTCACCGCCAAGCGTAATTCCAATTCTACAACGGCGACACTTGTATCGCCCGCTCGCTACTATCCCAATCTGTAGGGGCGACTCTGTGAGTCGCCCGCTACCATCCCAATCTGTACGCGCGAGAGCCTTGGCTCGCCCGCTCCTTCGTCGTCCTAATCTCCCAGCCACGCTTCCATGCCATAGAAAGGCATATGAATGCCGGGATCGTAGATCGGGCGCTCGGCGTATTCGTTGCTATTGCCCGCGTCCGGATGCCCGCGCACGAGAATGGAGGGATGGTTATCGCGCATCACACGAGTCGATGTCGGGATGTACCGCAGCGTGAGGCCGATGCGCCACTTGTCCGATGTATTGGCTTCCGAGCTGTGGATGATGCGCGGATTGTGTACGGAGACATCGCCCGGCTCGAGCTCGAGATCTATGACATGCGAGTCATCAATCTGCGACGGATGAATGCCGGATTCCAGCACATTCTTGCCGTCCTTGACATCGATCATCTCGCGGCGGGATAGCAGACGGTTGTTCTGTGTGCCAGGCAGCAGGCGCATACAGCCATTCTCGCGCGTGGACTCGGTCGCGGCCAGCCAAATGGTTGTCACTTCCATCGGCTCCAGCGGCCAATAGCTGCCGTCCTGATGCCAGAGCACGCGCTGCCCATGCATCGGTGGCTTGGCGATATAATGCGCCGCCCACATGGCGATATTGGGTCCCAGAAATTGCTCGACGATATCGACCAGGCGCTCATCCCCCACGAGCCGGTGCATGAAGGGGTCGGCCACCAGCATGTTGTGGCCGAACTTCTCCGGGCGGATGTCGGGATGGCGTTCGGCCAGCCAATGCACATGCGCGGCCGTTTCGCGCGCCAGCTCGGCATCCACCGCGCCACGCACGACAACATAGCCCTTCTCGTCGTATGCTTGCTTTAGCTCGCTGGTCATGAGGCGCCTCCTGAAGGCAAGTCGCGGCTCGCTGCCTATCAGGATAGATGATGGACTGTTAGTACTGGGATGTCAAGCGGATGAACCGCTGCCACCAACCCCTCCTTGCCGTTCAACTCTATTTTCGCGCCCGCATACACACAAAGTTTAGACGTACGCGCAACAATGCCGCCCACGCAAAATACCTTGTGTCTCGCAACGTCTAGCTCCCCCTCCCTGACTCGTCGGGGAG
>WTGC01000162.1 GCA_011523705.1 Chloroflexota bacterium
CCCCCTCTCCCCTTGTGGGAGAGGGGGCCGGGGGGTGAGGGGTAACTTTCACATGTCCCAACCCAATATCCTCTTCATCGTCGCCGACCAGCACAACGCCAAGGCGCTGGGGCATCAGGGCCATCCGGATGCGCAGACGCCGCATCTCGATCGCATGGCGCGCGAGGGCTGCCGCTTCAATAAGGCCATCACACAGAACCCGATCTGCACGCCGAGCCGCGTCTCCTTCCTGAGCGGACAGTACCCCCACAATCACCTTTACTACAGCCTGAGCGGACCGAATCCCGGCGGGCTGCCCAACATCTTTGGGCATTTTCGCCGCTCCGGTTACTTCACCGCCGCCATGGGCAAGATCCACTGCCCCGAGTACTGGGTGGAAGACGACTGCGATGTCTTTCATGAGAGCAATTCCTGGCAGGCCGGCAGCATCGTCGGGCGCTCGGCGGAATATACCGGCTTCTTGCGTGAGCGCGGTGTCGAGCATTTGGAAGACCATATCCTCTTGCCGGAGTTCGGCGAACGCGGCCGACAAAGCGTAGAAGGACGGCCCAGCCCACTGGCTTTCGACGAATCGCAAGAAGGCTGGCTGACGAACACCGCAATCTCTACCATGCGCCAGGCGGCGGAGCGAGGGCAGCCCTTCTTGCTGCACGTCAGTTTCCCGCGCCCGCACCAATGTACCACACCCTGTCAGGAGTTCTGGGATCTCTACGACCCGGACGCGCTGAGCCTGCCTCCGAATGCCGATTACGACTTGGTCGCAGCGAAGAAGGCGCCGCATATGATCGCCTCGGCGCAACGCTGGCGCGAGAGCGATTGGCAGTTATTCGAGCCGAAGACCTTCGAAGCCGGGCGCCGGCGCAAGCTGCACGGCTATTTGGGCGCGGTCAGCCAGGTCGACGCCGCTCTCGGGCAACTGCTGGATTACCTGCGGGAGACCGGACAGGCGGAAAACACCATCGTCGTCTACACCTCCGACCACGGCGACTACGCAACCGAACACGGCATCATGGAGAAAGCGCCCGGCATCTGCAGCGACGCCATCACGCGCGTGCCGCTGATCTGGTGGGCGCCCGGACAAATCCAAGCCGGCGGCGCGGCCGATGAAGTGGTCGAACTGGTCGATATCTCAAATACGATCTGCACGCTCGCCGGGATCGCCCCGATGGAGACGAGCGACGGGCGGGATCTGTCCGCGCTGCTCAAGGGCGACGCTGACGAGCAGGAGCGCATCGGTTTGACCGAATTCGCCTGGAGCAAGAGCATCCGCAAAGGACCCTATCGGCTGGTGCATTATCCGCGCGCGTTCTTCCCCGACCAATACCCCGACGGCTTCGGCGAGCTATATGATCTTGCAGGCGACCCCTGGGAGATGCGCAACTGTTACTTCGATTCGGACTATCAGCCTATCGTCGACGAGTTGCGGAGCGACCTGCTGGAGCGGCTGATCACGACGTCCCGTCCGCGCACGGTCAGCGGCGTGAACTCCGCGCGCTTTGATAGTCCGGAACTCAATCCGCAGCGGGTGCAGCGATATCAGACCGTCGTTAACCTTGATGGCACGATCAATCCCGCTCTCATGCATTCAGCGAGGAATAAGAATTATCTCTAAGCCTCAGCGCCGGTCCCCAACTCCGCCAAACGCGCGCGCAATGTCTTCTCCATAAGCGCAACGGGCAAGTCGCTGCCGGGCTTGATGTGAAATGTCGTGCCGGAAGTCCAGATGCCGGCCGCCTTCAACTCGTCCTTCATCGCAAGCGGTATCGCTTTGCTCATGGTGTGCAATCCAATATGCTTCTTGGCGGCCGACATGGCGACGAAGTCCTTCGATAGCCGGAAGATGGGGATCTTGTAGCTGACGCGTTCGGTGCAATCGGGAGCGAGCGCGCGGATGATATCGCGCAGCTGCTCCAGTGTGGCGCGGAATTCGGGTTCCTGCGCCGCCAGATATGCGTCCACTTCTGCCGGCGCGTGACGGCTTGGCTTGCGCCTACTCATCGCGAAACGCCTTTTCCAGCTCGGCGATATCTAGCTTCTTCATTTTCAAGAAAGCCTGCGTAACGCGCTCAACCGCCGCAGCGTCGCCGCTGCCCAACATCTCGCCCAGGGCGATCGGCATAATCTGCCAGGAGAGGCCAAAGCGATCGGTCAGCCAGCCGCACTGAAGCTCCTCGCCGCTATCAGCCGACAATCCATCCCATAAGCGGTCCACCTCGGCCTGATCGATGCAGTTCACCAGCAGCGACGCCGCGGGACTCAATTGGTAATGAGGGCCGCCGTTGATGATGCAGAATTCCTGCCCGGCCAATTCGAATTCGGCAGTCATAATATCGCCCGGCTTTCCCATGCCGCCTTCGCTGTAGCGCAAGACCCGCGTGACGCGCGCATCTTCGAAGAGCGACATATAAAGGTCAAGCGCTTCTTCGACGCCGCCGTCAAACCAGAGGTTTGTGACGATCTTTTGCATACAAAATTCTCCGTGGCGTTCACATTTCGCCCAGAAATACCTGGAGCCAGTCTTCCAGTTGGCGCGATCTGACGCCGTTGGGATTACTCGCCGCGAAACGCCCGCTCGAGCGCCGCGAGGTCCAGCTTCGCCATCGTCATGAAGGCTTTAGTGACGCGTTCCACCGCGGCCGCGTCATCGCTGGCGAGCATCTCATGCAAGCGCGGCGACGAAATCTGCCAGGATACGCCGAAGCGATCGGTCAGCCAGCCAGCGACGCTCTCAGCGCCGCCATCCCTGGTCATCATTTCCCAGAGCCGGTCAATCTCGGCTTGACTGTTACAATTGATACAGAGCGACATGGCGGCATTCGGTTTGAAGAAGGTGTTGCCATTGACCAGGGTGAAGCGCTGCCCAGCCAGCTCGAAATCGGCGAACATAATTTCGTCGGGAGAGCCCGGCCCCACTTCGCTGTAATGAATGATCTCGAGCACGCGCGAATCGGGCAAAAGCGAAGTGTAAAACTCGAGCGCCTCTTCTATCTGGCCGTCAAACCACAAGTGTGTAACGATTCTCTGCATGGCTTACTCCTCCGATTTGAGTGCAACCGAATAAGACATCATCGATTCAATCTTGCCTCCGGCTTCAGAGGCGAACTGGCAGAAGTCACAAAAGGCGACGGCGCCGCCCGACTCGCTCACAATCAAGCCATTGACAGCGCCCGCGCGCCCTTGAGTGATGATCGAGTCTATAACCAACTCGCGCGTGACCACGCCGCTCATCGCTTGCAGCGCCGCGCGCACCGCTGCTTTGCCGCGCAGGTCAGCCTCGCCCACGATCTGCCAGCGGATGTCGTCGGTGAAAACGTCGAGAATTCCCTCGACATCGGCATTGGCGAAGGCGATGTTCAGGTCGCGCAGCAGTTCTTTCTCCGGCGCATTGCCGCAATCGGCGTGCACGGTGATCTTGGGCATGGCGCATTACCGAGGTCGACAATGCCGCCGATTATCACGCAGCGCGGCGGTGAAATCAAGCGATGCCGTACTACAAGCTAAGGATTAACCGGAACATATTCAATCGCGCCGATATCGCAGCCAGCGCCGACCGGACGCGCCGTTCCCAGCTGGTCGTATGGCAGGCAATAGTCGGGATCGCCCGCGTCAATCACCGGGCTACCCGCTTGCGGAGCTATCGTGTTCGCCAGCGCGTCAAACGGCGACAGGAGGGGATCGCCCTGCAGGTCTGCGTCACAGCTGCCGTCTTCTATGAAGTTGCCGACATTCAGTTTCAAGGATTCAATCGGTACGATTAGACAGTTCTCATAGCCTGAACTATCCGCAATCAAACTGTTGGACAGTTTGATGCCGCCGCCGGGGTGAGCTTCGCTGTAAATTCCTGCGCCTGCACTGCCGCTGCTACCCACAAGCGTAATGTGAGAAAGCGTCGCGCCGGCGTCTGAAAGATAAATGGCGCCGCCGTGAGCTGCCCGGTTGCGACCGAATGTGCTGTTGCGGATTTCTATCGCATCCAAACTGAAAACAGCGCCTCCCATACCTACGAAAACTCCTGGCGGACGCCGATGGTCGCCTATTGCAGCGTTGTCCAGAAATACGCTCTGATCAATGTGGAGAAGCCCGCCGCGTTTGGAGATTGCGCCGCCGGTGGATATCGATGTATTGCTAGAAAACTGGCTTGCGCTGACCTCCATCATTGAGGCATCACTGTCGCTGTATACCGCGCCGCCTTCTTCTGCCGAATTGGCGCTGAAGATGCTGTTGCTAATACGCAGCGCGCCGTTGCTGTAGATGGCGCCGCCCAAGCCCGTATACCAGCCGCCCAGGTATTCAGCACGATTGTTGATGAAACGGCTGCCATAGATGTTCACTGTTCCGCCGTCGTTGAAGATCGCGCCGCCGATGACGGCGGAACTATCGCGAATGGTGACATTGTGCAGCGTCAAGCGGCCTCTGAGCACGGCGATAGCGCCGCCGGTCCAAGGACTGTAGCCTCCTTCCAGCGTCAGGTTGCGCAGAGTTAAGTTTCCGCCGAGCACTGCTATCATCTGGCTTCGCCTGTAGTAGTCTTCAATGGTAAAGCCATTGCCCTCAATGATGATATCCGAAGTAATGCGCAGCGTGTCGGCGGACAGCACCGCGCTGCCGCGCATAACGATGGTATCGGCGCCCTCCCCTGCCGGGCAAGCGCCATAAGGCGCATCCGTATTGGCGGCGATGATTTCATCTTCGAATGTGCACTTTCCCGGTGTCGGCGTCGGGCGCGGCTTCTTTACGGGCGACGCTGGCGACAGCGCCTGCGGGGCTTCAATAGCGCCGATATCGCAAGGTTCGTCGGTCGGGCGCTCGCTGCCGAGCTGGTCGACTGACGCGCAGTACAGTGGATCGCCCGCGCCAATCGCCGGGCTGCCGGCCGCTGGCACATACTTGCCGTCTACTTGCTCGAGCAGCGGGTCGCCACTCAATACGGCATCGCAGCTGCCATCGCCGATGATGCTGCTGATGTTCTCGTGCAAGCCGACCGCGCAATCTCCGCCAATGTTGCCAGCGACGATGCTATTGCGCAGGATCACCAAGCCGCCCATGGTCTCTAAACGATAGATACCCCCACCCTTTTCAGATACGTTGTTCACAATCGTCACGTGCGTAAGAATTACCGTACCAAACGCGGCAAGACCGCCGCTGTAGGCGGTGATACCGACGCGGTCCGCAACTGCCCTGTTTCCACTGATTGTAGAGTTGCTGATGACCAAGCGCGACGTGGGTCCCTGGCTCAGGATGCCAGCGGTCTGGTCGGATACATTATCGTTTATGCTGCTGTGCTCAATGGTCAGCCAGCCTCGATTATGTATTGTGCCGCCATATTCGCCGACGTTTGCCGCCAGCGTACTTTGCCTGATCCGCATATCGCCATGGTTGTTGATCGCCGACCCGTTGGGCGATTCGTTATGTGTGAACAGCGTGCGGCTGATGGTCGCGTCGCCGCGATTCGCGATGGCGCCTCCATCGTACGTGCCATATTTCGACCAATTGCCGAAAATGGTGCTGGATTCAACTGTCAGCGCGCCGCCCGCATTGTAGATGGCGCTGCCGCCGCGCTCGGAAATGTTCTTGTTCAGCTGGCTGTTGACGACGCTGAGCCGGCCATCATTCAGAATCGCGCCGCCGCGCTGGGCGAACCCCCGTGTGAGAAACAAGTCTCCAATAGTGAGCGAGCCGCCATCAGCAACATGAAATATGCGGAACTGGTCTTCGCCGCTGATGGAATAGCCCGCGCCCTCAATGCTGATCGTCGAGTCAATCGGCGGGAGTTCGCGCTCCAGCGTGATGTCCGCAGTCAAGCCAATCGTGTCGGCGCCGCGCCCGGCGGGACACGATCCCGACTCCGCGTCAGTGTTGGCGGCGATGATGGCGTCATAGAGCGTGCAGCCGGCGCTCAATTCAATCAGGTCTTCAGCGGCCAGCAGCGGCGTGAAGAGCCCGGGCAGGCATGAAACCAGAAGAAACGCGATTAGTCTTAATAGGCGAGATCCAAGCATGTTGAGCACCCCATCAAGCTTTCTTGATTCAGGATAGCCCAACAGGCGCCTTTATTTCACCGACGCCAGCATACGATTGATCTACGGCTTGAACTACGTTCTAGGAGCTTTCATCGAGATGCGCCGGACCAAAGCCGTGCGGCAGCAGCTCGCGCAGCGTCGTGACGAGCTGGGCATTCCCGTCCAGGTCGGCCAGGATGACGCGGAGATCAGGCGCGAACTCGTACATCATCTGCCGGCAGACGCCACAGGGCGAGCCGGCGTCGCGCGTGACCACGGCAATAGCTGAGAATGCGCGCTCCCCCTCGCTGACCGCTTTGAACAATGCCGTGCGCTCGGCGCAGACGGTCGGCGTGAAGCTGACGCTCTCGATATTGCAGCCGCCGTAGACCGCGCCCCCGGCGGCGAGCAGCGCCGCGCCAACGCGATAATTGCTGTAAGGCATATAGGCATGCTGGCTGGCGGCGATGGCGGCATCGATCAATTGCTGGTCGCTGGGTTCTGTCATGGTTTCCCTCTCAGCTGGGCAAATCAGTCGTCAGAGTTTCCGATTCGGTAGTTATTCTCCCCCGCCGAAGGTCAGTGTCTACGCGACCCTAATGCATTGGGGAGGGGGCCGGGGGATGGGGTAGAATCTCGGCTTCACCCGGGATTTTGAGCACCTTGACCTTGCGGATGCGGTGGCCGTCTATGGACTGAACGGTCATGCGCAAGATCTCCGTTTCGATCGTCTCGTGCGTCTTCGGAACGCGCCCCAGGGTCAAATAGATGTAGCCGCCCAGGGTATCGGCGTCGCTGGTATCGATGGAGCAGCCGAGCAGCGCGTTAATATCATCGAGGTCCATGCTCGCTTCAATCAGGTAAGAGCCATCACCCACTTCGACATAATCTTCTTCTTCGGCGAAATCGTGCTCGTCGCGGATATCGCCGACGATCTCTTCGATCAGGTCCTCAATGGTGACCAAGCCCGAGGTGCCGCCGTATTCATCGGCGACGATGGCCAAGTGAATATTCTTCTCCAGCAACTCTTTCAGCAGCGCATCGGCCGGCTTCGTCTCCGGCACAGAATAAGCGGCGCGAGCGAGATCGGCGATCCTTCGACTGGAGAAGTCCTCGCCATTCTGAACCACGGTCAGGATATCTTTGGCGTAGAGCAAGCCTTTGATGTTGTCGATGCTCTCTTCATAGACCGGTATGCGGGAAAAGCCGGAACCGGCAAAAGCGCCGAGCGCCTCTTGCACCGTGGCGCTGACGTCGAGCGCGACAATGTCCATACGCGGCGTCATCAATTCGCGGGCGCTGCTCTCATCAAGTTGCAGCACCGAGGCGATCATATCCTTCTCTTCTTCTTCGATGACGCCGCCGCTGTGGCTGGCATGGACCAGGCTCATTATCTCTTCTTCGGTGACGAGATTGACCATCGCCTGGGCATCGCCGCCGAAAAGGCGGGAAATCAGGCGGCTGAGCAGCAGCACGAGCGCTGTCAATGGCGAAACAATCACCTCCAGCAAGCGCATCGGACGAATCGCGCGGCTCGACAGGGACTCAGCTTGCGCGCTGCCAAGCGCTTCCGGCGCCAGGTCACCGATGATCAGGGTCAAGCCGGCGCCGACGACAATTGTCGCAAGCGCCAGCGCCAAACGCGCGCCCAAATCCCCGCTGGCGAAGTAATCTAGCGCCAGCAAGACCAGCACCACTGACGTGGCGATGCGCGTCAAGATATGCGTGATGCTGACGGTCATGCTCAAGCGGAGCGGATTCTCCGTCCAAGCCAGGATGCGCCGCGCGGACGGATCGCCTGCTTCCGCGCGCTCGCGCATGGCGCTGGCGGACACATTCTGAAGCGCCGCGTTCATCAGGCTCGCGGCCGAATGCAGAAGCAGCGTCAAAAGCAGCAGCAGCGCTAGAACAATGCTCTCGTCCATCAGCCGCCTTCCAATCCCGCAGACTTGATGGATGCGAAAACGACCGGACACATTGCATCATGCACGGCTGCCGCGTTTCCTATGTGCCTGGGACTCCGAGAAGGAGGTTCGACCGGGTCGTCCACTGGGTATTCAGAACTCTATTGACACAGTGGCGACAGTGTACCACATCAAAGGACGCAAATGCAAATGAAGCGCGCGTTAAGTGAGGGAAGTCCCGTCCCAGTTATAGCGCGCCTTCCAGCCCAGCAGCCGCTCCGCCTTGCTGACATCCACCGGGCTGGCGGCGCCGCGAACCGCATCGCCGATCGGGTAATCACCCGGGAAGTGCCTCGCCATCAAATCGCGAATGTCGTCCTTTCGGTAGATGATAGGCGCGCAGATGTAGAAGGCTTCGTGACCGGGCTGCTCATATTCCAGCGCCAAACGGCAAGCGGTCGCGGCATCGCGCACATCGACAAAGGTCCAGAACGCGCCGTAAGTTGAGACGTCATCGGTTGGCTGTTCGCGCGCGGCCGGCAGCCAAGTCTGCGCCGCCTCGTCGACAACGAAGGTGAAGCGAAGGCTGACCAGTGACATTTCGGGGGTTCGCCGCCGGAATCCTGCCGCCAGTTCCTCGCCGATCATTTTGGAAAGGCCGTAACAATCCTGGGAGAGCAACGGATGCGCCTCATCGATCGGCAAATACAAGGGATTGAAAGCCCGATGACGGAAGGCGTATCCCAGAGCTGAAATGCTGCTCGCCATCGTGATATGAGAAATGCCCAGAATGGTCGCCGCTTCCAGCACATTGAAGGTGGACACGACGTTCGTGCGGAAGACGACTTCGGCGGTATGGGCATCCGGCGACGGAATGGCGGCCAGGTGGATGACGGCGTCGTGACCCAGCATGAGGCCGACGACCTGACCCAAATCGGTGAAATCAACCTGCCGCGTGACCCAAGGCTGCCGCGGGTTCAGATCGGCCGGCGTGACCTCATAGCCATGCGCCCGCAATTCTTCGACCGTCGCGCGGCCAATGCGCCCGTCCGATCCGCTCACCAATACTCGCTTGCCCTTCATCGGCCAATCCTCCCTTGAGAAGTGAACAAGTCTTCGTTGGCCTGCCTCAACCAGCCAAGGATTCTACGCGGCGAGGCATCAATCACAAGTAGTATATAGAACGAAAATTGTAGGGCTTGTCCGGCACTGGAAAAAGCCTGTTTTCCATTCGTCTTACCCCATCCCCGGCCCTTCCCGAAGGGGGTTGGCGGGATGGGGTGTAACTGGCGCGATAGCATGTACCAGTACCGAACAAGCCTTGTAGGGGCAACCTATCAGGTCGCCCGCCAAATCTCAAACCGTAGGGGCACTAATGAGGCGTAGCCAAGCACCGGCGCCTCAGCTCGCATAACGCCAGGAAAGCCTCGCCTCCGAAATGAATAGCTGCAAGTCGTCTACGAAAAAATTTCCCGCGTCATCAAACACAGACACCTCATAAACCGCTTGACCGGCGGAATCGCCCACGTAAACTGCCTCAATGGTCCAGGAAAATTGTTCATTCCGCCATTGCAGCTCGTCCCCCGCCAGCAACGCGCTCGGCTCGAGATTGGCGACGAACCCACAGCCGCCGGCATTGCAGGCGTAAATGTGGAAGGCGCCATGATGCTGCTGGAACATCTTGACCTCGGTGCCGCCCACTTTGCTGAAGAAGTAGTCTTGGTCGCAGGCGTCGCCGACGCCAACCGCGCCCCAGTGATCGGCCTGATTCGGGTTGGCGACTAACGGGCAGTTGTCATCCGCGTTGGGCACGGCGTCGGCATCATTGTCATTGTCCGGCGCGTGGATCAATTTATGCACCTGGCCGTCAATACTGGCGATATAGATCTCCCCACGCGCATCTTCGTCCAGCGCCGTCACATTCAAACCGGTTTCAAACAATTTTCGCGTGTGCCAGCCATCTTCGTCTTGCCAAAGCGTCCACAGCTCGCCGTTGCAGTAGTCGCTGTAGAGGTACAGGCCTCGTAGCTCCGGCAGGGCGTCGCCGCGATAGACATGCCCGCCGATGATCGCGCAGCCAACTGGTAAGCTCCCGTCATAGCCGAGCGGCTTCAAGTGCGGATAGGAATAGACGGGGAAGATGAGTTCGCCGGCCTCGTCGCGCGCCATAGGTTCGGAGACGTCTTCCCGCTCGACCGGCAATTCGCCTTCGAATAAGCTCCAGCCGAAATTGGCCCCGCCCGCGTCGTCAGCCGGCAGATAGTTGATTTCTTCCCAATTCGCCCAGCCAACATCGGCAATAAAGAGCGCCCGCGAGCCTGGCGCAAAACTGAATCTCCAGGGATTGCGCAAGCCCAGCAGCCAGATTTCCGGACGGTATCCCTCAATACCGACGAAGGGGTTGTCCGGGGGGATCGTGTAGGGCAGCGCGCCACTGACATCAAGTCGCAAGATTTTCCCGCGCAGGTCATTCCTGTTTTGCCCCGTGGAATCCAGCTGATCGGAGAAGCCGCCATCGCCAACCGACATATAGAGGTAGCCATCGGGACCAAAGCGCAGATGCCCGCCTTTGTGCAGCGGGGACTTCTGCGCGATCGAAAGCAACAATTCGCCCGAGCCCGGCAAGGCGACATCGGGATAGGCCGATGCCTGATAACGCTCAAGATGAACCGTGTATTCGGCATCGGAATAGGCGATGTAAAAGAAGCCGTTTTCCCCGTAAAGCGGGTCAAATGCCAATCCCAGCAGCCCCTGCTCGAAGCTCGGCGCCTCATCGACTTTGTCGCTGACATCGAGAAAGGGCCTGCGCAAGACTTCGCCGTCCTTGAGGACCAAGATGCGTCCAGCCCGTTCGGCAATAAAGAGGCGACCATCCGGGCTGCGCGCGATGCCGGTCGGCTGCTTCAATTTTCCGGCGACTTTTTCAATGGCATAGTATTCGGTTTCAGATTCTTGCCCAAGGGCGGGGAAGACGAAAGCACACTGGCTGGCGAAAATAATGGTTGCAAGGATTCGTGCTAAGTCGCGCATGCTCGATTTCAGAGTCTCCACCCGGCGCCCGTATCTTGGCTGCCGGCAGGCTGGCATCGCACCCAGTATAGCCTCTGCAAGCAGAATTGGCTTCCTTCCAACTTCATGATTACTGAGCCAAGCAAAGCGAGAAGCTCTGCGCCCTCTGTGTTCTCTGTGTTGCCTTTTTTCCTCCGTGGTGAACATCTGCCCGAATCTCGACAAGGGACAATTTTCATCAGATTTGCCATTCCCCCCGCCATCGCAATTCATCGGCTCAGCGGCAAATGCGTTACACTAGTATCCGACTAGAGGACATCAGCTGGAGGAATCAAATCGTGGCAAAGGAAATGCGAGTCGCGCTGGGGCAGCATTCCTCGGCGACGCACGAATATCTGACTTTCGCCAAGCAATTGGGCGTCGGCGGCGTACAACTCAACATGATCGGAAAGGGTATCGATCTCATCCCCGAAGACATTGACCTGCCCGACGACAAGGGCTATTGGGAATCGGAAGACCTCAAGCGCTTGAAGCAGCGCGTCAACGATTACGAACTCGAGCTGGAAGCAATCGAAAATGTGCCGCGCCATTTTTATGCCGAAGCCATGCTGAATGGACCGCGCAGCGCGGAGCAGACGGACAATTATCAGACGCTGGTGCGCAATATGGGCGAAGCCGGCATTCCGATTCTGGGCTTGAACTGGATGCCCAATCTCGTCTGGCGGACGCCGATGGCGGTCGGGCGCGGCGACGTCAAAGTGACCGCCTTTGATATGGAACAGGCCTTGGCCGGCGAAGTCATCTCCGGCATCACCCAGGTCCCCGAAGCGGAAGACCGCGAGTACAGCGAAGGCGAAATGTTTGACAATTACCTGAGGTTCATGGAGGCGGTGGTCCCAGTCGCCGAAGAGGCGGGCGTCAAGATCGCGCTGCACCCGGATGACCCGCCGGCGCCCTCGCTCGGCGGCATCGGCCGCGTATTCTATAAGCCGGAGAATTTCAAGCGGGCGCTGGAAGCCGTGCCCAGCCCCAATCACGGGCTGGACTTCTGCATGGGCTGCTTCTCCGAGATGGTCTATGCCGAGGGGAGCAATAACGATGGCGTGCTGGCGGCCATGCGCTATTTCGGCGAGCGCGGGAAGATCTTCTATGTGCACTTCCGCGATGTGCAGGGCTGCATGCCCAAGTTCCAGGAATGCTTCCCCGGCGAGGGCAATATGAACGTGGTCGCGGCGATTCAGACGCTCAAGGAGGTGGGCTTCACCGGCTTCATCATCGATGACCACGTGCCGGAGATGATCAACGACGACGGCTGGCGGCATCGGGGCCACGCTTATTCCACCGGATACATCATGGCGCTGGTCGAGGCGGTCAAGCAATTGGCACGCTAGTCTGTTGGTCCTACCGTCAGCAATCTGTTGGGGCGTTTCGCGAAACGCCCGCGCATTCTGTTGCACCACATCTGTCGCAGCCTAGTAGGCTTTGGCCACAGGACGCTTGAAATCCCGCCGAATGATCCCTTCGTACAAAATGAAAGTGACGAGCGCAATCAGGAAGACATATTGCGGGATGACTTCCAGCCCGACCGTCTCCGCCAGGATGCCGCCCAGCCAGGGCAGCAGCGCCATCCCCAGGCTTGCGCCGGTGAATTGCAAGCCCATGGCGTTTGCAGTGTGCGCGCTGCCCACCAGCCCCGGAGTCTCCGACGACATCAACGGGGCGAAAGGCGCAATCGCGAAGCCGATAAGCGCCAAGCCGATTAGACTGGTCAGCGGGCTAAGATTCGCTGAAAGCAAGCCCGCGCCCAACATGATGATGACGTTGTTCAAGCGCATAAAGCTCGTGGTGCTGATTCGCGTGATGATAAAGCCGGAGAAAAAACGGCTGACGGTTAGGCTCACCCAATACATGCTGACCCAGGCGGCTGCCGTTTTCGGCTCGATCCCGCGCGCGTTGATGAGGAAGCTGTTGGAGAATTGACCGGCGACCAATTCGTTGCCGGTAGCCATCAGCCAGGCGCCCACCATCAGCCAAATGATGGGCAAGCGTATCGTTTGCCGCATACGAAAAGGCGCGCTCTTGGCTTTTGCCTCGCCGATTCGCCATTGATGGCGCGTGAGATAGAACATCAAGAGCATTAGCACGCGCGTGCCTGCAAATAGCGCGTAAATCCAGCGCCAGTCGATCCCCAGATCAATAACGACAGTGGTGACGAAATAGGGTCCAATGGTGGAGCCGATGCCGAAGCTGCCGTGCAGCCAATTCATGCGGCGCGCGCTGAAATTGACCGCGGCGAAGGCGTTCAAGCCGACGCCCATCACCCCGGAGCCGAAGCCATGACCAACAGCGGCGATCATGAACATCGGCCAAGACGGCGACAGCGCCAAGCCGAGCTGGCTGAATATGCCGATGCCGGCGCCGCCCATCATCACTGGCGCGATGCCGAAGCGGCCGATGATCGGTCCGCTGACCGAGCTGGTGATTGTTCGGCCGATGGTGGCGGCCGTGAGCATGGCGCCGAGCGCGCTAAGCGTGACGCCAAAGTCCGCCTCGATATAAATCCAGACAACGCCGAGTACGCCGGCGCCCAAGCCGCCAATTGCGAAGATCGAGCATGACAATATCCACAGCTTGGCGCTGTCGTCCGAAAGTCGAGAACGCATGCGCAAAGCCTTTCCGGAAACATAAAGGCGCATTGAATAGATTCGCGGGAGTTTATCCGACTTCGCGCGCGCGGGCTATGGCGCGGCGCGACACAAATCCCCATCATGCCGGGGCAACCTGTCAGATCGCCCGCCGATGCATTGGCTCCCGACACACATATCGGCCCGCCGTATCCCAAACTGTAGGGGCGACACTTGTGTCGCCCGCCCACCATATCCCATACTGTAGGGGCAAGCCATTGGGTCGCCCGTCCGCCGTATCCCAAACTGTAGGGGCGACACTTGTCTCGCCCGCCGACGCTAATTCCCCAGCCGCTCGCGCAGCAGCTTGAGCAGCCAAGACAGCTCTTGAATCTTGAGCATGCGCGCGGCCAGCAAGAAGACAGCTCCATAGAGCAGCGCGCTCAGCCCCACCAGCGCCAACTCCCGTAGCAGGCTTTCCCTGCCTATCCACTCAGTCAGCAAGGGCAGCGAGACCAGCGCGAAGCCGGCCATGGCCAGCGATGCGAGGCCCGCTTTCAAGCCCGTGCGCGCCAGACGCTGATTGCCGAAACCGTCCAAACGCCGCCATAGCAAAACGGCGCTGATAGATGCATGCACCGTATGCTTGACGCTATCGGCAATCATCAAACTGAACAAGCCAAAACGCTCAAAGAGCAGCAGCGCGGCCGCCAAATAGCAGACTAGGCTGACAATGCCGACCAGCGCCGGCGTCAGCGTGTCTTTGCGCGCGTAAAAGGCGTAGACCAGCAGCAGATCAACCGCGGCGAAGGGCAAGCCGATCAAATAAAGACGCAGCGCAGTCGCGGTGATTTCGGTGTCGGCAGCTAGGAAGGCGCCATTTTCAAAGAGTAGCGCGATGATGGGAACCGCCAGTACAAACAGGCCGGTCGCGGCAGGAAGGATCAGCGTGGTCGCCAGGCGCAATCCCAGCGCCAGCGTATCTTTAAAAGCCTGCTGCGCCGCCTTGGTCACCTCCGCCGATTGCCGCGCCAGGGTCGGCAGGATGGCAATGCTGATGGCGGTCGCCACCAGACCCTGCGGAAATTGCACCAACGTGGTCGCCCAATTCATGATGGCGATGCCGCCTTCAATCGTCTGGCTGGCGAGATTGTAGCTGAAGGGGCGGATGACCAGCGTGTCGATAATCAGCGAAAGCATCACTGGCAGATAAAGCAGCCCGATGCTCGTCAAGGCCGGATGCCGCCATTGGACGCTGATTCGCAGCCGCCGCAAGCGCAAGCCGGGCATTTGCAGCAGCATCTGCGCAAGGGCGCCGATCAGCCAGCCAATCGCCACCACAACTATGCCGCCGGCCGGCCGCGCCACCAGAAACGGGGCATCGATTGTCGGAATCCCCGAGGGCGGAAGCAGCGCCAGTGATGGCGCCAGCGCGAGTGTCAACAGCACGATGCAGCCGTTGAAGACGACGCCGGCAAAAGCGGGCAGCGTAAAGGAGCGCAAGGCGAAGAGCGTGCCGCTGAAGACGGCGAAGAGGCTCATGAAAATGAGCGCGGGCGCGGTCAAGCGAAGCAGTTCAACGGCGAGGCGCTGCGTCGCGATATCAGCGCCGGGCGCCACCAGCGGCACAATCTGCGGCGCGAACAACTCAAGCAGCAGCACAAGGAGCGCCACCAGCGCCATGACCAGGCTGATCAAAGCGGAGACGACTCGCCACAATTCGCCTTTGCCGCGCGTCGTGATGACATCGCTGAGAACCGGCACAAACGCGCCGTTGACATGCCCGCCAATCAGCAGGTCATAGATGGCTTTCGGCACGATGATGGCGACCTGCAAGGCATCAACCGCTCCGCTGGCGCCGAAGAGATAGGTCAAAACGATCTCGCGCGCCAGCCCCAAGATGCGGCTGCAGATATTGCCCAGCGCCAAGATGCCGCTGGCGCCGGCCAGGCGCGCATTGGTGCGTTCTTGCTCTCCTTGCGCGGAACCATCGGGAATGGGGTCGGGCGAGAAAGATGAAGTTTCCGCCGTCATGCGCTTGTTTTTCGCTTTCGACACACAGCGATATACACGGGGAATCTGGTCAACCTCAATTGTTGGACGGCGGAATCGGCGACGCCCGCCTCAAGCGAAGATGGGACCGGCATAGCGGGCGCCTGCCATCAGCGCCAGCGACACCAGCGCCAGCCACATGCTGACGCGCCCATTGCGCCGCATCTTCGCCTCAATCGGTCCCAACGTCTCCTCGTTGGCTTCCACCGCGCTGGCTAGCCGGGCGTATTCACCGGCGCGCCGCCAAACGGTGAAATAACCATGACCGAAAGCGAGCAGACCAAATAGCGCACCGACGCTCAGAATGACGCCCATGGGGCTGCTCATCGCTTCGTGATAAGACAGCACGCCGTAGAGCAGCAGACCGGCGAGGGTAGTCACCGCCGCGGAAAGCGGAATCAGGCGGGCGACATTGGTTTTGCGGTAAAGCGCGCGCAAGAATCGTTTGCCATCCGCTCCGGACGCGGCTGCGGTCGGCTCGATGTAAAGCGACATCATGAGCGCGGCGCCGACCCAGAGGAGCCCGGCGACGATGTGCAGCAAGCGCAAGGCAGTGATCGCCAGCGCAGCGCCGGCGGTACTTACATCCATGACATCCTCCCCGAATAGTCGCGCGTCGATGGGCAGCGCCTACACGTGCTACCAGGCTTCATTATAGTCTGCTTTGCGCGGATTAAGGGCGAAAGCAATTCCAGCGCTTGCAGTCCACAGCGTTCAACGGTGTAGGGGTATTTTGCTGAAACGCCCGGTTCAATCCCAGCACACCTTCGGGCGACTCGGCGAGAGGCCCCTACAAAGACAATAAATAGGCGATTAAATCGGCGATATCAGCCGCTTCCAGGCTGTCTTCGTAACCGGCGTACATGATGTTGGCGTAGCCGGCGACCAGATGCCGGCCCGGGCGTATTATGCTCCAGTAAAGGTATTCCTCGGCCGATTGACCGGCGACGCGCTCGGCCGCCACGCCTCCGATACCGGCCAATGAATTGCCAATGCCGCTGCTTCCGCCGCTGATTGAGTGGCAGGCGGCGCAGGCGGGCGCCTCGTTATTGGATTGATTGAAGAGCTTTTCGCCGCTGCCGGCGTCGGCCAGGTCAAAGTCCAAGGCATCATAGGGAATGCGCGGCGCATCGGCGCTACAGGCGGCCAGGAACAGCGTCATCAGCAAGAAAAGCGCGGGCAAGAAGCCGTCTTGGCGCTTTACAAGTTTCACGGCGACAAAGCATCCTTTGACAGGTCTGCACTAGCCGCCTATTATCACCGTCGCCTCACAGGGACTCAATCCCGGCTACGGAAAAGAAAAGGCAAATGCCCTTGCAACTGACCTGGGAACAAGCGCGCCGAATTCGAACCAAGCGCCAACATCTGAGTGACGCGAGCCGGGGGACGTCGGCTGCAGCCATCGCGCGCGATCTATTCGGCCTGCAATCGCAAGAGTGGACCTCGGCGCAGCTGGCGATTCACGCGCGCAGCCGCGATCTGACGCAGGCCGATGTCATCCACGCCCGCGAAGTCGAGCGCGCCTACGCGCTCACCTGGAGCCTGCGCGGCACTTTGCATCTGGTCGCCGCGGATGACCTCCAGCTCCAACTGGACTTCTGCGGACCGCCCGCCATCCGCGGCACGCGCAGCCGCTACAAGCAGCTCGGCTTGAGCGAGGAGATTCGCGAACGGGCGCTTGAGGCGATCAAAGACATCTTGCGCGGCGACAATGCCTTGACGCGGGCGCAACTGGCGGAAGCGCTTGACGGGCGCGGCATCCCGGTCGTCGGGCAAGCGATTCATCATCTCGTCCGCTTCGCCGCTCTGCGCGGGCTGATCTGCCTGGGCGCGGAGGTCGACGGCGACTTGACCTACGTGTTGCTCGATGAGTGGCTGCCAGCGGCAAAGGCTGCGCCCAATCCAAAAGACCCCTTGCGCGAATTCGCGCGGCGTTACCTGGCGGCATACGCGCCCGCGACCATGGCCGATTTCAAGCGCTGGTCCGGTCTGGGCGCGGCGCCGGTGAAAGCGGCTTGGACGGCTGTCACGCCCGAGTGCATACCAGTCGCGCTGCCCGAAGGCGAGGCGCTGATGCTGGAGCGGCAGCTTGACGCGCTTGAAACTATGCCCCCCGATCCGACCGTCCGCTTGCTGCCGCGCTACGACAACTACCTGCTGAGCCATGAGAGCCGCGCCTTCATGGTCGCCGACGCCTACGCAAAGCGGGTGCATCCGGGCGGGGGATTGATCCGCGCCTGCCTGCTCGTCGATGGCGAAGCGAAAGCGAACTGGAAGCTGGAGAAGCGGCGGGCGGGACTCCGCGTGGTCGTCGAGCCCTTTGAATCGCCCGAACCGTCGATCCTGCCTTACATTGAGGCGGAAGCCGAGTCGCTCGGGCGATTCCTAAATTCGGAGGCCGACTTAGTGTTGTAACGCTTATCGGCAATTAAGCGGTTGACCCGCAATTCTGCCCCCCATCCCCCGGCCCCTCTCCCGCCATCTCTATGGCGGGCATCCCACAAGGAGGGAAGGGGAGCCAATATACGCGAGATTCGCGCCATAAAGCCCCTCCGTAGGTCAGTGTCTACGCGACCCTTTTTACGGGGCCGCGTCTGCCTCCCCCTCTCCCCTTGTGGGAGAGGGGGCCGGGGGGTGAGGGGTTGAAATCCTCCGCGCGACCTCAACCGTCATTTCTTCCATCTGCGGGATGACGTGGCGCGCTTCGTGCTGGATGGACCGGACGATCTCGCCGCTCGCTTCCAGCGTTGTATCAACGGGCACGGCGACTTTCATCACGCCGTACATGCGATGTCCGACCCAGCGCAGCCGCAGCGTCAGCACGTCTTCAACGCCGGCGACGCCGCGCGCGTGATCTTCGACATGCTCGGCCAAGTGCGGATCGACCGCATCCATCATGCGATACCAGATCGCCTTGATCGCGTTCCAGGTGATGCCGATGATGGCGATGCCGATGACGACGCCGACGATGGGATCCAGGATGGGCAAGCCGATCAAGGTGCCGAGCACGGCGATGAGCACGGCCAGCGAGGTCAAGCCGTCGATGAGGGCGTGCTGGCCATCGGCGATCATGGCGTCGGAACCGATGCGTCTTCCCACGCGGATCTGCATCAGCGCCACCAGCTCGTTGCCGACGAAGCCAACCAGCGAAGCCAGCGCGATCCACTCCAAGTTCTCCAGCGGCAACGGATTGAGCAGGCGCTGAACCGACTCATAAATGATGTAGGCGGCGCTGAAGCCGATGGAGATGACGATGAAGACACCGGCGATATCTTCCAGCCGGCCGTAGCCATAGGTGTAGCGCTTATTGGCGGCGCGGCGGGCGACATAGAAGGCGAAAAGCAGCGGGATGGAATTGAGCGCGTCGCCGAGGTTGTGCACTGTATCGGCGAGCAGGGCGACGCTGCCGCTGGCGATGTAGATGACGATTTGCAAGGCAGTGGTCAAGCCGAGGGCGACGAGGGCGATCCAGACGGTGCGGACGGCGAGGCGATTGTCCAGGAAGGCGCGGTCGGCGGCCAGGTCACTATGGCTGTGGTCGTGGGTGAAGCCGGGCAGGTGCAGCGCCGCCGCGATCTTCACGAGGATGTTGCCGCTGTGATGGTGGTGGTCGTGACTGTGGTCGTGATGGTGGTGGTGAGAATGTGCCATTTGGCGCGCCTCGCTGAATCACCGCTGCTCTGAGTTTAACCCTAAAGACAGGAAGGATACAAAGACCTCTAACACCGAGGCACAGCAGTAGAACCTCGTTTATCATGCGAAATCGGTTTGAAGTCTTAGGCAAGAATGGGCGAGCCACCGCTGCGCGTCGGTCGCGTAGACACTGACCTCCGACACTGCAGGTCGCTCGCCGGTACAACGATTCAATTGTTTTGGCAATGCAGCGCAATGATCAACAGCCTGAACAGTCGCCGCCGACGTTGTCGCTGAAGGTATTGCCGCTCTGTTCCACCGTGCCTCTAAAGACGGTGATCGCCCCGCCTCTACGCGCCGCTGCATTGCCGGTGAACACCGAATCGGTGACATAGGCCGTGCTGTTAAACACCTGCAGCGCGCCGCCGTCGTCCCGCACGCGGTTGTCTTCGAAGGTGCTATTGCTGATGGTGACCACGCTTAAGGCCGAAGCGATTGCGCCGCCATCCTCCGCCCGATTTCCGCTGAAAAAGCTGTCGCTGACGACGACTTCGCTATCCCAGGCATCCAGCACACCGCCAAAATCAGCCGCTGTATTGTCGGTGAAACGGCTGTTGATCAGTTCCAGCCGGCTGCCGCGGTTGACGATGATGGCGCCACCGCTTTCGCTATAATCGGTCGAGCCCCAGGCGCTGATGAAGCTGACATCATTGTGCGCCCGACCCTCCGTCAGATGGATGTTTTGCAGGGTGAGCGAGCCGCCCAAATCGACATAAAAGATGCGGAACTCGTCGCCCCCGCTGATGGTAAAGCCCGCGCCGTCAATGGTGATTTCGGAGATGATGCGCGGCAGTTCTCCTTCAATGGTGATGTCGGCGCTCAGCGTGATGGTGTCGGCGCCGTCGCCGGCCGGGCATTCACCGCGCTCTAGGTCGGCGTTAGCCGCTCGAAGGGCGTCGGAGAGGGTGCAAGTTTCATCGACGGTGTAGTCGGTCGCCAACGCTGGCGCGATGCAAAGAAACAGAATAAGGGTTAGCAAGAAGTACCGCATGAGATTGCCTCCAAAGTCGTATTTGTCAGATATTGTAGCACATTTCTGTAGTCCATCTGCGTTATCCAATGAGGTCGGCTGGGCACGAAGGATTGTTCACCACCGAGGACACCGAGTGCACAGAGAACACCGAGACGCAATGGCGAGATTGGCGGAGGTTGGCTCGGCGGATTGGTAATATGGCGGATTGCGCTGGCCGGTTATTCGGTTGTTAAGTCGCGGTGTAGTGGCGAGGGTAGCATGGGCGGGGCGAGGCGAGGCGACTGGATGGTCGCGAGGGTCCGCAACTACTCAAGTATCCCCTCCCCGGAGCTTTGGCGGGCGTAGGTCGCCTAGACACTGACCGCCGACACTGCGCTTCGGGAGGGGATATCTTGCCGCCGTGATGTTGATTGTCTCAACTATGCGCCACTGGACTCGGCCAGCATCGGTCTAGATCGCATTAGCAAGATTTAGACAAGGTGGCGCGCTGATCAACAGCCGGCGCAATCACCGCCTACATTGTCGCTGAAGCTGTTGCCGCTTTGTTCCACCGTGCCAGCAAAGACGTTTATCACGCCTTCGTCTTCAGCCGCTGTATTGCCGCTGAAAGTCGTATCACTGACATTCGCCGTGCCGTTAAAGACCTGCAGCGCGCCGCCGGTTGCCGCTGCCGCGTTGCCGTCGAAGCTGCTGTTGCTGATGGTGACCACGCTGAAAGCCGAGCCGATCGCGCCGCCATCCCCGGCCGTATTGCCGCTGAACTCGCTGTCGACGACATTGATTTCGCTGTCCCAGCTATCCAATACGCCGCCATAAGCTTCGGCCACATTATTCGTGAAACGGCTGTTCACCAGGTCCAGCTGGCTGCCACGATTTGCGATTATGGCGCCGCCGCTCTTGCTGCGGCCGGTCACGCCATCAACGAAGGTGAAGCTGACTTCATTGTGCGCCAGGCCCGCCGTCAGATGCACGTTTTGCAAGGTGAGCGCTCCGCCCCGGTCGACATAAAAGATGCGGAATTGCTCGGCGCCGCTGATGGTGAAGCCGGCGCCATCAATGGTGAGTTCGGAGAGGACGCGCGGCAATTCGCCTTCCAGGGTGATATCCGCGGATAGCGTGATGGTGTCGGCGCCGTCGCCGGCCGGGCATTCGCCGCGTTCTTCGTCGGCGTTGGCGGCTCGGATGGCGTCGGATAGGGTGCAGGTTTCATCGAGCGTGTAGTCGGTCGCCAGGGCTGGCGTGATGAAGAGGAACAGAATAAGGGTTAGCAAGAAGTAGCGCATGAGGTTGCCTCCATTTTGTATTTTCGGATATTGTAGCATATTTTGGGCGGTCATCTGCGTTAACCGCAAAGCCACAAAGTGCGGAAAGTGATTGCCACAGAGGCACGGAGGCACAAAGGGAGGCAAATGAAAAGACCCCGAACTGAGGCGGGGCCGTAAGTGCTAGTGGATATGCCGCTTACTCTCTGCGGGTCTGACTGTTTGATTCGTCAGGTGGCGACTCATCAAATTGAGACGGCGCACCATCTTCGTCGCTGCTGTCTTTTGCGTTGACGGCTTTAATCTTGAGGAGGTGACGGGTCGGGTCCTTGAGCCAGGTGATAGGCGTGCGAACGTTTCGTCCGGTCACTTCAATTATCCGTTCTTCCTCATTCATGATGGTGCTCCTACTGCGTCAACATGATACGAAACGAGCCAAAATGTTGATACGGCAATCCGCCATAGAAATAGGTAAACGTAAAGGTGTAAAAGCCATCCACAGTGTACCACAAATGCGTCAGTGGCATCCCGTTGACGCTTAGTTTGGGTAAATCTTCCTGAACCGCTACCTCGTCCAGCATTCGAAACAGTGTAATTCCGTTTGGATCTATACTGGTAAAATACAGATGCTCACACAATTCATCCATGTACCATGCGGTCAATAGATGCAAAGTTTGTGGCAACCGTATTGTCCACTTTTCGCCATCAAATGAGTGCCCTTCACTTACTGATAAGTTATCAATTGTATAATGGGTGGCAGGCGCGTCAATCCATTCTGGCTTTCCAGCATCATGAGTAATGTCCATTCCCCAAGTTGCCAATGACCACAGATGCAGCATGGATTCGTCCCCGTTTACTGGCATTTGTCCCGTTACGATTTCTTAAGTATACTCCAGTTTTCATCTTTCCGGCAGATTCGCTAGCGTTCCATTTTGTGACGCGATGTGCATATGTGCAAAGCAGTCGCTGGGAGTATGCCATATCGAATAATCGCAAAGGGCAACCCGTCGGCCGCCCCTACAGCAGAAGTTGGCGAATCCCCCCTACCCACCCCGCCCATGCGCGTCCATCGCCGCCACCGCCGCGATGGCGACAATATCTTCCACATCGTCGCCCGCCTGCAGCACGTGCACCGGCGCGCCCATGCCCAGCAGGATCGGACCAATCGCTTCCGCCTCCGTCAAGCGCGAGAGCAGCTTGTAGGAGATATTGGCCGCGTCCAGATTGGGGAAGACCAGCACGTTGGCATCGCGCACGCTGCTGAAGGGATAGCGCTCTTCAATGATGTCGACGACGACGGCGGTATCGGCTTGCATCTCGCCGTCGACCGTGATGTCCGGGCGCTTCGCCCGCACCAGCTCGACCGCCTGCCCCACCTTGTCGCTGTGCGGATGCGGCGTGGAGCCGAAGTTGGAGAAGGACAGCATGGCCACGCGCGCGTCCAAGCCCAGGGTGCGCGCGAAATCGTTGGCGAGGATGGCGATCTCGGCCAGCGTATCGGTATCGGGATCGATATTGACAGTGGCGTCGCTGAAGAGATAGGTGCGTCCGTCCACGATCATCAGATAAACGCCGGCGGCGCGGGTGGCGCCTGCGCGCGTGCCGAAGACTTGCAGCGCCGGGCGAATGACATCGGGATATTCGTAGGTGAGGCCGCTGACCATGGCGTCGGCGTCGCCTTTGCGGACCATGAGCGAGGCGTAATAATTGCGCTGTCGAGCCAGCGAGCGCGCCTTGCCTAGTGTGAATCCCTTGC
Organism: Chloroflexota bacterium; assembly: GCA_011523705.1. Classification (GTDB taxonomy): domain Bacteria; phylum Chloroflexota; class Anaerolineae; order Aggregatilineales; family Phototrophicaceae; genus UBA6055. Next base: position 23,273 of record WTGC01000162.1, read on the forward strand.
GGTGGCGCAGGTCATAGAGCAGGTCGCCGTATTCGTCCAGGTTCTCCGCTTCGTAGTGATCGAAGCCCTTGGGCGCGTAGTTTAAGCCGAGACTATCGATGGTCCGCTGGATGCGCTCGGGGCGGCCCAGCAGGATCGGCTCGCCGATGCCCTCATCGCGGACCTGCATGGCGGCGCGGATGATCTTCGGTTCTTCGCCTTCGGGGAAGACGATGCGCTGCAGCTGACCCGCGCGCGCCCGATTGACGATGTTCTGGCGCACCTGGCGGCCCCGGCCCTGGCGGCTGATCAGCTCCCCCCGGTATTCGTCGAGGTCGATCTGGCGGCGGGCGACGCCGGATTGCATCGCCGCTTCCGCCACCGCCGGCGCCACCCAGAGCATCACTCGCGGATCCAGCGGCTTGGGGATTAAGTAGTCTTTGCCGAACTTGATCGATTCTTCGCCATAAGCCATCAGCACGCTGTCGGGCACATCTTCGTGCGTCAGCGCCGCCAGCGCGCGCGCGGCCGCCATCTTCATCTCTTCGTTGATGCCGGTGGCGTAAACATCCAGGGCGCCGCGGAAGATGAAGGGGAAGCCGAGCACGTTGTTGACCTGATTGACATAATCGCTGCGGCCCGTGCCGATGATGGCGTCCGGGCGGACTTCCAGCGCCAGCTCCGGCATGATCTCGGGCGTGGGATTGGCCAGCACGAAGAGCAAGGGATCGGGCGCCATGCCCTTGATCATTTCTTGCGTGACCGAGCCGGCGATGGACAAGCCGATGAGCGCGTCCGCCCCTTGCAAAGCGTCGTGCAAACTGCGCGCGTGGGTGGGGATGGCGAATTCGGTCTTGTAGATGTTCATATTGTCTTCGCGCTGATGATGGATGACGCCGCGCGAATCGAGCATGAGGATGTTTTCGCGGGCGACGCCGAGCGACTTGAAGAATTTGCCGGTGGCGATCGCGCTGGCGCCGGCCCCGTTGATCACCACCTGGATGTCCTCCATGCGCTTGCCGGTGATTTCCAGCGCGTTGAGCAATGCCGCGCCCGAGATGATGGCGGTGCCGTGCTGGTCGTCATGGAAGACCGGGATATCCAGCTCGTCTTTGAGGCGCTCTTCGATCTCGAAGCATTCGGGCGCTTTGATGTCTTCCAGGTTGATGCCGCCAAAGGTGGGGGCCAGCGCCTTGCAGACCTCGACGATCTCGTCGGCGCTCTGGGAGGTGATCTCAATATCGAAGACATCGACATCGGCGAATTTCTTAAAGAGCACGCCCTTGCCCTCCATCACCGGTTTGGACGCGAGCGGACCGCGGTCGCCCAAGCCCAGGATGGCGCTGCCATTGGAGATGACGGCGACCAGATTGGCGCGGGCGGTCATCTCGAAGACGGCCAGCGGGTCTTTGTCGATCTCGAGCACGGCTTCGGCGACGCC
>WTGC01000060.1 GCA_011523705.1 Chloroflexota bacterium
TCGGTGGTGGGGGGTGGTGGTCGCGGTCGTCGTTGGGGTTGGTGTTGTTGCCTGCCGGGGGGTCATCGGTGTGCGAGGGGTTCGTGATGGGTGTGGGTTCATCCGGCCTCCGGGCTGCGCACGTCCGGCGGGGTTCCAGACTTCAGCTTCCAGAAAAGAAAAGCCCTGGCGGACATCAGTCTGCTGCCCTGGCTCATCGCCGGCCGGCAGAGGCATTCAGGGCGGCACGTTTAGAGGGGGGGGCGGCACCAGAGACCACCCCCCCCTCTGAAACGGGCCACCTGCGCCTAGTTGACGGGCACACCCCACAGGGCATCGGCGCGCCTCAGCGCCACCACGCAGGCGTGTTGCAGCACCTCAAGCTTCACCCCGCCGGGCTTGTACATCCCGCAGTTGCAGGGGTAGATCAGCGTCTTTGCCGGCAAAGGCCGCGCTGCCCTAATCGCCGTGCGCCGGCTCGTCCAGCAGGGCAGGTAGTTCTCCACCATGGGCAGGACCACCGTCATGACCATGCCGTTCTTGGCCACCACCGCCAGGTGGTGGTGCGCGGGCTTACTCGTGGCAGCCATAGGTCTCTCCCTTCTCAGCCGCACTCTGGGCCGCTACCCATTCGTCCCACAGGTCTGCCTCATGCCAGGCTACCGCGTCATGCATCCTCTGCAGCCGCTTGGCAGCCCACTCAGCGTCAGCGATCAGCTCTTCCAGTTCGCGCCTCGCCTTCACCAGCACCTCATAGCGCTTGCGTGCCTGCTCCGCCAGCTTCCTCTTGGCGTCCTTACTCAGTTCCATATCGCTCTCCCTTCCCTTCACCGGCTGAGCGCGGCGCCCTGGTCGCCGCGCTCAGGTCCGTGTCCGTCTACTGGCTACGGAGCTGCGTGGGCGGCACCTCTTCCCAGACATTCAGCAGCCGGCCGTAGCAGTCGTCGCACATGTTGCGCTCCACGGGCTCGCCCTTCCTCAACATGTAGACCAGCGCCTCCCTCAGGCATCCCTTGTGCAGGAACATCGCGTACCTCCAGCGTGTCGGTTGGTGGGGGCGCGCGCCCCCTATGTGTCACTAGTAGCATACCATATGTCGTTTATCAACCCCCATGTGTTCAGATTGACACAACGTGTGGCATGAAGAAGGGGGGTGCGGTGTGGGGTAGGCACACCGCACCCCCAGAGAGGGAGAGCCCAGGGCCAGCGTTAGGACTGCGCCCCGAAAGCAGCGCCTCCGCGTCGAAGCTCGGCGCGAAAGTCCGAGCGTGTCCCGTCCGTCGGGAACCAGACCACCATCGCCCCGCCAACAACGCCCGACCCGGACGCAACCCGTGAGAGAACGACGTCCCACGTCTTGCCCGTACTGGCGTCCGCCTGCCCAGCGCCCAGGGCGGAAAGGGACTGCTCCGCCACAGCCGAGGGGAGGCCCACGGCCAGGACCCACGGCTTAAAGCCGGGCAGCTGTGGCAGATCGGTTGACAAGGCGGCCGTGACCTTCAGCTTGCCGTTGCCGTCGTCCTGAACGGTGACCGTCGGCGCTTCGATAGCGTCGCCGCCGGGCAGCAAGGGCAGGCTCTCAGTCGTGGTCGGAGGTGTGCCGGCCAAGAGCCGCCGCAGGTTGAAGCCAAGGAACTCGTTCCGGCCCAGGTAGGCCTCGGCCTTGGCAATGTCCCACCAGACCGCGCGCCACAGATAGGAGTCGGTGTTGGCGTTCTTCCAGCCGGCATTGAGGCCCTTGAAGTACCCGCGCACCAACTGCTGGCGCGTGGAGTTGGGGTTCGACGGCTGGGCGAAGAGACGCACCAGCTTTCGGCCCTTCCAGCGTGAGAAGACGATGCCCCCGGCCCTACCGGAGACACTAGACACCAACGGGGTGGTCTCAATCTTCATTCCCTTCCTCCTACGTGACTATGACCGAACCGGTGTATATCCAGCTGAACACGACGACCTCGTACCACTCCTTCCCTGCCCTATCAGTTTGGGACCATTGGGTCATCGCCGTGTAGTCGTACGAACCGGCGACCGGGCAGGTGATGGTGTCCTGTAACCCGCCGCCGCCGGTCTGGTGCCTGAGCCCCGCAAACTCCCCGTCGTAGGAGCCATCAGGGGTGTCATGCCGATAGAGGAGAATCCAATCCTGCGGACTATCGTAACCCGAAGGACTGCCGCTCCGCGCCGCGGCGGAGAAACGCACCTGTCGGTTGCCCAGCGCCCCCACCGTCGGGACCTGGAACGAGGGGGCGAAGCTCTGAACGCTGGGACAGACGAGCAGATCGCCGTCGTTAGGGTCATCCACATTCAGCCGCGGCAGGTTGACCTGCATGAACCAGTTGCGCGGCCCGTGCCCAGGACTCCCGTGAGTAATCACCCAGAACGGGTCATAGCCCGCCCAGGAAATGAATTGCCTGTACCAGGTGGAGCAGAACGCGAGCCAGTCCCGCCGCAACTGCTGCAAGCTGGAAGGTGGCCCTACCGGCGCGCCGAAGCGTCGGACTGTTTTCGTCGAGCGGTAGCCCTGAAAGATGAGCTCGCCCAGACGCCCACGAATGGCGTCAACAGGCGCGGCATAGTCCACCTTGGCCATGTGCTACCCCTCCCCAGCGTACGGGTCCGCAGCCGGCGGAGCCGGAATAAGTCCGACCTGGGCAGCCTCAAACGGGTCATCGCCCTTAGCATCAGTATGCAGGACCACCGCAAACACCCCCATAACCCCGTCAATCCCTACCGTAGGAAAGCGCGGAGTCGGATAGCTATCTGAATACGCCTCCACTGTGCCACCAGCTTCCTTCACACGCGCGCCAACTAATGAAACAAACATATCCGGTGGTTGAATTGGAGCCTGGATGAAGAGCTGGTGGGTGCTCTCGAACGGAGCCGAATTCAATTGCATTCGGAAATCACTACGCTTATTCAGCCTCCACCCCAGGGGCGGATCGTGAACTATGACCTGTTGGCCTTGGTCGACGTCAGTGTCTCGCTCATAGACGAGACCATCCCCACCAAGAATGCGCTTCTGAATACCCCGCCACCACAAGCCACTAACGGCGCCCCAGGAGCGGAAGCTCGGCAGAATAGGTAGAAACTGAAGCTGAAACTTCACCAGAAGCCAACACCGCCAAGCATCGTACTGCGCTATGTTGGCCGACTCTGTCCGGCGGCCGCCGCCCGCCCGCTTCTGCACGACCGTTCCCCCTGCCGTTCGCCGGAAGGTGACATCGCCCAGCGACCCATACGGCTTGGCAATCAGAGGCCCAGGCAACCCTCGCACCATAGCCCTGCGCACCCCTTGTGCATTCAATGTGCCCGTCGTGAGCCTCGGTCGCGGCTCGCGAGCATTCGCCGTTGCTCCTGGCGAAAGTGCAGTTGTCCGCATCGCCACCAGAGCCATCCGGCGGGGCTCCGAATCGACTTCGCGTCGTCGTCGGCGTCGCGTCGCCGAATGTAGTCGCCGTACGCCTCGAGGACGACATCGAGGCCCCACTCGACGAGGAACTTCTCGGGAAGCGCCGCGCCAAGCTCGCAAAGTCGCCGACAGAGGAACTCGCCAGCGACGGCGTTGAACTCGGCGACTTCCTCCGGCGTCGGCTCGCGGGTCCAGACATCCTCGCCCTCGCCGTCGTCGTCGGGGGAGGGGGGGGTAG
>WTGC01000080.1 GCA_011523705.1 Chloroflexota bacterium
CCCCGGTTCCCCCCTCGGTCCCCCGCTCAACGGGGGGCAGACTTCCAGTAAACTAGGGAAGGGGAGATTTCCCGGCGAGGTTGTTATTTTGCAGGTGTAACGTTGCACTGTTTTCGTCGTCGTATAGGAAGCAGCTCACCGAGCGGCCTGGTTTTGTCTCTTTGAGCTTCGGCGTTTTCACGTTGCAGAGGTCGGCGATGTAGCTTTGGCAGCGCGGATGGAAGGGACAACCGGGCGGGATGCCCCGCGGCGACGGCACCATGCCGCGTATGGCTTCGAGACGCCCGGCGGTTTTCTGCCCGACTTTCGGTATCGACTGCATGAGCGCGCGCGTGTACGGGTGCTGCGGATCGGCGAAGAGGGATTGAATATCGCTCTGCTCGACGACTTTGCCGAGGTACATGACGGCGACTTCTTCCGCCATTTCGGCGATGACGCCGAGGTCATGGGTTATGAACATGATGGCCATGCCGAGCTCGTCCTGCAATTCGCGCATGAGCTCGAGGATCTGCGCTTCGGTGGTGACGTCCAGGGCGGTGGTCGGTTCATCGGCGATGAGCAATTGTGGCTCGCAGGATAGTGCCATGGCAATCATGACACGCTGACGCATGCCGCCGGAAAGCTGATGCGGATACTGCTTGATGACATCGGCCGGTTGCGGCATGCGCACTTTATCGAGCATTTCCAGCGCGATTTTGCGCGCTTCCGCTTTGCTGACATCCTGGTGATAGAGGATGGCTTCCATGATTTGATTGCCGACGGTGAAGAGCGGGTCGAGCGAGGTCATCGGTTCCTGAAAGATCATGGCGATTTCGGCGCCACGCACTTGGCGCAGCGCTTCGCTACGGGCGTCGAGGGCGGTCAGGTCTTCACCATTGACGGTTTCGCGTCCGTAGTAGCGAATGGCGCCGCCGACGATTCTGCCGGGCGGGCGCACGAGGCGCAGGATGGAGAAGCCGGTGACCGATTTGCCGCAGCCGCTCTCGCCGAGGACGCCGAGGGCGCCGCCGCGTTTGATTTGCAGGCTGACGCCATCGACGGCGGGGACGACGCCGCTCTCGGTGAAGAAGTGCGTCTTCAGGTCGGTGATTTCGAGCAGGTTTGGATGCATCGTTTTCTCGCCAAGTGAAGCCAAGTCTATCTGTTGAAAACTGATTGAATGCCTCAAGCAAGCGGGGGCGAGCCACCGGCTCGCCCGTACAGACGTTGGTTTATTTTGAGAATCTTATTCAAGCAGCAGTCATTCTCATTACTTTATTGGATACATTCAGTTGGCAAAAGGGTCGGCGGCGTCGCGCAAGCCGTCGCCGAGGAAGTTGAACGAAATGATGGTGGCGACGACGAATAGCGCCGGCGTCAGAAGCCAGGGTTGCTGGATGAGCACGCGGGTATGCTGGGCCTGGTTTAGCAGCAAGCCCCAACTGGTCATGGGCGGCTGAATGCCGAGGCCGAGAAAGCTGAGCGCGGTTTCGCCCAGGATCATGGCGGGGATGGAAATGGTAGCGATGACCAGGATATGGCTCAAGGTATTGGGCAGCAGGTGCCGGGTGATAATGCGCCAGTCCGAGGCGCTGGCGTAACGGGCGGCGATGACGTAGTCCTCTTCGCGCAAGGCGTAAACCATGCCGCGGACCTGGCGCGACAAACCGCCCCAGTTCACCAGCGACAGCACAATGGAGATGGCGAAGAAGCGCTGCACCGACGTCCAGGTCGGCGGTATCAACGCCGCCAGCGCCAGCCAGAGCGGAATCTGCGGGAAGGAAATCAGCACTTCAATGATGCGCTGAGAAGCATCGTCGAAGAGGCCGCCGAAATAACCGCCGGCGATGCCGATGAGGGTGCCGAAAATCAAGCTCAAGCTGACGCCGACGAGCCCGACGGTCAGCGAGACCTGGGCGCCGTAGAAGATGCGGGAGAAGAGATCGCGCCCTTGCTTGTCGGTGCCCAGCAAAAATACTTTGGCCGGCTCGTCCACATGGAAGAGGTGGATATCGGTTTCGATGAAGCCGAGGATGGTGTAGGGCGTGCCGCGGGCGAAGAAGTGAAGGTAGTGTTTTACCTCGGTGTTGGGCGTCAGAACGCGCTTGAAGGTCGCGGGGTCAACTTTCGATTCCATCGCATAAACGAAAGGACGGAAACCGAAGACTCCCTCTTCGTCGACGAAACGAGGCAGGAGCGGCGCTGAAGCCGGGAATTTCTCGTGCGTTTCGCGCAAGCCATAGGGACCGATGAAGCCGGCGAAGATGGCGGCCAGGTACATGAAGATGAGCACGGCGCTGCCGATGAGGGAGAGCCGGTTGCGTTTGAAGCGCAGCCACATCAAGCGACGGACGGAGATGACGTCGGTCTCGACGGCGTCGAAGCCTGGGGAGATTGGGTTATCTGGCATTGCGTCGCCGTGTCGCTGTTTCACCCCTCACCCCCCGGCCCCCTCTCCCACAGGGGGAGAGGGGGAGCGTCGCCATGTCCGAAGCGGCCAATTGTCAACGGACATCGCCCAAAAGATGATAACATCGTCAGCCAGGCGTGCGAGAAGGCGCCCGTAACAGTCAGTGTCGGACAAGCCATCAGCGCCTGTGGCATAGCAATTGCGCTATTCATAGCGGATGCGCGGGTCCATCCAGGCGAGCAGGATATCGGCCAGAAGCGTGCCGATGAGAACAAGAAAACCGATGAGAATGAGAATCGTGCCGGCCAGGTAGACATCTTGCTGCAGAGTGGCGTTGAGATAGACGGTTTGGATAGTTGGCAGTTCAAGCACGATGCTGGTGATGGTGAAGCCGTTGATAAGCCAGGCGAGTGTCTGACCGAGAGCGGCGATCAGGGGGTGCAGCGAGTTTTTGACGGCGTGCTTCCAGATGATGACGCGCTCGGGCACGCCTTTTGCGCGCAGGGTGATGATGTAGTCGCGGCCCAGTTGATCGAGCAAGTTGCCGCGCATGACGCGCATGACCCAGGCGGTACCGGTGATGACGACGGCGCAAACGGGAATCACCATGTGCTTCAGCAGATCAAGCAACTTGGCGAGCGACCAGGGCTGGTCGAGATATTGGGCCGATTGCAAGCCCGTCAGCACTTCGCCGGTCAATTGCCAGCCGAGGATGAGAAAAGCCAGCGCCAGCAGGAAGTCGGGCAAGCCCAAGCCGACGAAGGCGACGGTCGTCAGGAAGTTGTCGGACTTGGAATATTGATGGGTGGCGCTGTAGACACCTAGCGGGATGCCGATGCCCCAGGAGATGGCGAAGGTCGCCAAAGAGATGGTGAGGGTGAGGCCGATACGGTCGTTCAGAATGTCACGGACGGGCTGGCGCAGGTCGAAGGAATCGCCGAAGTCGCCTTGGGCGAAGCGGCCGAGCCAGGTGACGAAGCGCTCGTAGACTGGGCGATCGAGCGCGAAAAACGAGCGCATTTCGTCTTCTATTCTTGCCGCTTCGGTATTGCCGTGACCATATTGCCGGACGATATAGCTGGTGACATAGTCGCCGGCGGGCGCTTCCATGACGAGAAAGCCGAAGATGGTGATGAGAAAGAGCGTCGGCAAGATGGCGATGACGCGGCGCAGGATGTATCGGGTCATGCGGGCTTACCCCCCATCCCCCGGCCC
>WTGC01000138.1 GCA_011523705.1 Chloroflexota bacterium
GTGGGGGGGCAAAAAAGATAACAGCACAGAGTGATTGGAGAGTACCATGCGTTTATACGAATATCCGGAGAAAGTGGCCGCCTGGGAGCGCAAGATCAACGCCTACGCCCAGCAGAAGGTCGAGTTCGGCGTCAGCGCAAGTGTTGTCGCCGAGAAGGTAGCCGAGATTGAAGCCGTGATCGCCGAGAAGGTGGCCGAGTTGGACGCGCTGCCGAATGACGCCGCGCTGGAGCAAGCGGAACCCGATGACCTGGAGTCGATCCTCAGCCTGCGACCGGCCGGGTCGCGCCGGATGTGGACGTCGCTGCCGGATGATTTCCGCGAGCGTCTCGAGGGCTCCTGGCTGGGGCGCTGCGCCGGCTGCACGCTCGGCTCCATTGTCGAGGGCTGGACGGTCGAGCGGATGGAACAATGGGCGGAATACCTCGGCGATGAATACCCGCTAGTCGATTATTGGAGCGTCGCCGAGCAGCCTCACATGAAGAAGTATCAGACCAGCCTGCGCGAAGATTTCACGCCCTCAAAGATGGATGGCGTGCCCACCGATGACGACCTGAACTACACGCTGCTCGGCTTGATGATCATGGAAGAGTATGGGCTCGATTTTACCACCGACCAGTTGGGCGAAGCCTGGATCAAATACCTGCCCTTCGCCTTCACCGCCGAGGGCATCGCGCTGGACAATCTGCGCAAGGGCGTGCCGCCGATGCAAGCGGCCGAGGTCGATAACTGCTTCCTCAACTGGATCGGCGCCGATATCCGCTCCGACCCCTGGGGTTACGCCGCGCCCGGCTGGCCCGAGAAAGCAGCGGAAATTGCCTACCGCGACGCTTACGTCAGCCACCGGCGCAACGGCATCTATGCCGCCATGTTCTTCTCGGCGGCGATATCAGCCGCCTTCGCTGTCGATAGCACGGTCGAGGCGCTTGAGATCGGGCTGGAAGAGATCCCGGCCGATTGCACCCTGGCGCGCGAGACCCGTTGGGCGCTGGATATGGCGCCGCAGATCAGAGATTACCGCGATGCCGCCGCCGCCATTGAAGAGCGCTATACCGTCATGGGCAAGGCGCATGCCATCAACAATACCGTTCTGACCGTCTGGGGCTTGACCGTCGGCGGCGACGACTACAGCAAAGTCATCGGCGAGACGGTGGCTATGGGCCAGGACAACGATTGCACCGCCGCCACCGCCGGCAGCATCTGGGGCGCCGTCTACGGCAAGAGCGCCATTCCCAAGCACTGGTACAAGAATTTCAACAACAAGGTGCATACCTTCTTGTATCACCAGACGCCTTTCGCCATCGACGACACCATCGACCGCTTCATCGCCCTGGCGGAGCAAGCGCACGCGGGGGGCTAGTCGTCGCCCGATTCGAATTTGTATGGGCGAGCGGCGGTCAGTGTCTACGCAACCCATTGGGTCGCCCATGAAATGAATGCGAGAGTTCGGGCGACCTGATAGGTCGCCCCTACATTAGCCCTTGTTTTGCGTAATGAACAAGAATCGACCTAGGAGACCCCCATGTCCAACTACAACTACCCCGACGAAGTCCAAAACATCGACCGCGAAATCAATCTCTGGGCGCAGTTGAAGACCGAAACCGGCGCGCCCGGCGTCGTCGACAAAGTGGCGGAAATCAGCGACTTGATCGGCGAGAAGCTGGCCGAGCTGCGCGCCCTGCCCGATGACGCGGACCTGCTGCAAAGGGAACCGGATGACCTCGCCGGCATCCGCGCCCTGCGTCCTGCTGGACCTCGCCGCCAATGGACCAGCTTGCCGGAGGAGACCTACCGCGATCGGATTGAAGGCGCGATTCTGGGGCGCTTCGCCGGCTGCATTCTGGGCTCGATCGTCGAATGCTGGGAGATTGACAAGATGGAGCAGTGGGCGGCTTACAACGGCGAGGCATTCCCTCCGGTGGATTATTGGAAGCAAGCCGAGCGCCCCAACGAGCTCAAGTATCAGACGCGCCTGCGCGATACCTTCACGCGCTCCAAGATGGACGGCGTGCCCACCGATGACGACATCATTTACACGCAGTTGGGCATGCTCATCCTGGAAGATTATGGCCCCGACTTCACCGTCGACGATGTCGGCGCGGCCTGGATGAAATACCTGCCCCACGCGGCCACGGCCGAAGGCGTCGCCCTGCGCAATCTGCATGCCGGCGTCCCGCCCATGCAGGCGGCGACCGTCGACAATCCCTTTATGTTCTGGATCGGCGCCGATATCCGCTCCGACCCCTGGGGCTATGCCGCGCCCGGTTATCCGGAAAAAGCGGCCGAATTCGCCTGGCGCGACGCGACAATCAGCCATCGGCGCAACGGCATCTACGGCGCGATGTACTTTTCGGCGGCCATCGCGGCCGCTTTCGCCACCAGCGACCCGGTCGAGGCGCTGGAGATTGGCTTAAGCGAGATTCCGGCCGATTGCCTGCTGGCGCGTGAAGTGCGCTGGGCGCTGGATACGGCCGGCGACATCAATGACTACCGCGAGGCGCGCGCCGCCGTCGACAGCCGCTTCGCTGGCATGCACCGTATCCACACCATCAACAATGCCGCGCTGACCATCTGGGGTTTGACCATCGGCGGCGATGATTTCACCAAAGTCATCAGCGAGACGGTGGCGATGGGCTTGGACAACGACTGCACCGCCGCCACCGCCGGCAGCATCTTCGGCGCCGCTTACGGTAAAGACGCCATCCCCGAGCATTGGACGCGAGATTTCAACAACAAGGTCTTTTCTTACATCAATGGCATCAAGGCCTTCGCCCTCGATGATATGTACGACCGTTACACCGCGCTGGCGCGGACTGTGTTGGCGGGGGATTAGGTGCTGTTCTTTTACCCCTCACCCCCCAGCCCCCTCTCCCACAAGGAGAGAGGGGGAGCTAAGCTTGGCGGATACAAAAATAGACTGTAGGCATTCGCAAGGGCTTCCCCATTTACTGACCTTGTTTCGGTACAATCCGATTTGCTTTACATAAGATTCGCAGAATCGGACAAGCCTTGTAGGCGGATCGACAGCCGCACAATATAGCATATAGTGTGTACGGGCGAGCCAGTGGCTCGCTCACAACGAAAATTTCCCGATGAGTGGAATTACGGGTCAGCCACCGTCTGACCCCTACAAGTAACGCTTAACTGGAACGATGTAGGGGCGAGACGGCGGCTCGCCCGTATTCTAAGGAAAATCCCATGACCCCTTACAACTACCCCGAGCCGCTGCAAGACTTTGAGCGAAGCATCAACCACTGGGCGCTGCTGAAAGCGGAAGCGGGCGCCGCTGGCTTGGATGAGAAAATGGCGGATATTCGGGCGCTGCTCGCCGAGAAGCTGGCCGAGCTGCGCGCCTTGCCCGAAGACCCGGCACTGCGCGCGGCCGAACCGGACGACCTGGATGCGATTCGCGCGCTCCGACCCGATGGCGAACGCCGTTACTGGACCGAGCTGCCGGAAGCGATCGTCCGCGACCGGCTCGAGGGCGCCTGGCTGGGGCGCTGCGCCGGCAACGTTCTCGGCTCTATTGTGGAACTTTGGGATATCAACAAGATGGAGGCTTGGGCGGCGCATCTCGGCGATGCCTTCCCGCCCGCCGATTACTGGAGCGAGGCCGAGCGGCCAAACGAGCTCAAATACGAGACGAGCCGGCGCGACGCCTTCACGCCAACAAAAATGGACGGCGTGCCCACCGATGACGACCTTATCTATACGCAACTGGGCATGCTGGTCCTGGAAGAGTATGGCCTCGATTTCAGCGTGGAGGATGTCGGCGCCGCCTGGATCAAATACTTGCCGGTTTCGCCGGCGTCGCCCGTCCTCCCCAATCTGCAAGCCGGTGTGCCAGCGCGGGAAGCGGCGATCGTCGACAATCCCACCCAATTTTGGATCATCGGCGACATCCAGTCCGACCCCTGGGGCTACGCCGCGCCTGGTTATCCCGAGAAAGCGGCCGAATTCTCCTGGCGCAATGCCACCATCTGCAGCCGCCGCAACGGCATCTACGGCGCTATGTATTTCTCCGCCGTCATTTCAGCCGCCTTCGCCCTGGGCGATCCGATGGCGGCGCTGGAAGCGGGCTTGAGCGAAATCCCGGCCGATTGTGTGCTGGCGGGCGAGCTGCGCTGGGCATTGGCGATAGCAGATGATATGCAAGATTATCGCGCCGCGCGTGCGGCTGCCGATGAGCGCTATGCCGGCATGCACCCGGTGCATACGATCAACAATGCCGCACTGACCGTCTGGGGGCTGGCCATCGGGGGCGATGACTTCAGCAAAGTCATCGGCGAGACGGTGGCGATGGGTTTGGACAATGACTGCACCGCCGCCACCGCCGGCAGCATCTTCGGCGCCGCTTTTGGAAAAGACGCCATCCCGCCGCACTGGACGCGCAACTTCAACAACAGGGCGCATTCCTTCATCATCGGGCAGCCCGAATTCGCGCTGGACGATATGGTGGATCGCTTCACCGCGCTGGCGGCCAGGGTGCTGGCGGGCGAATAGTCTTCAGCTCCAGCATCACAGCTGTAGGCTGTAAGGGCGAACCATTGGATCGCCCGCCGCATAACTATTCCATCCCGACAACAGGTCTACAGCTCCACGCCTATTGCGCTACAATCACAAGTGCGGGAAAGGGGACAATGACATGGAAACGATCACTGTGAGCATCGTGCAAGACGATGACGTCTACATTTCTCATTGCCTTGATTACGACATCGCCAGTCAAGGAAGCACCAAGCAAGAGGCCATAGACAACATCAAAGAGGCGGTATCTCTATTCCTGGAGGTGGCGTCGCCGGAGGAGATTCAGGACCGTCTCGAACGGCGCGGGCATGTCGAGCAATTGATCATTTCACGTGTCTAATCGACGAGTGCAGTCTGGTCGCGACGTCTAATGTATTCTGGTTCTGGAGGGCTTCGTCGAGGTTAGACAGAAGGGCAGCCACATCATCATGCAGAGAAAGATTCTCCAATTGAATGGAGAATACAAGACCGCAAATGTGACCGTGCCCAATCATAAGGACTTGCGTTCGGGCACACTATCCTCAATCATCAGACAATCGAAACTTCCGGAGGACCTGTTTCGATAGCATGATTACGCTTATCAATGCGGCTTTAAGGAACTGGTTTGCGGGCGACTCATAGAGTCGCCCCTACATTTTGCGCTAGTTAGTTGAAATCGGGAGAAGAATGTCATCATTGCTTTTTCTCGACCCGCGCCTAGTCGCATCGACATCCAAGGCCAAGCTCAAGCTCGGCACGGTCCAAAAGCACCCAGCCAACCCCCTCTTCGTCGATGACTTTTTCGCTGATCCGCCGAAACGCTGGGAAGCGCGGCTCGACAACGTCTATCCCAACGTCATCTACGATGACGAAGAAGGCCTTTTCAAGTGCTGGTACAAGTCCTTCATACTTGACGAGCCGTCCAATAATACGCCGCTGGCGCAACGCCCAAGCCAGCCTTATCGCCAGGGCGCGCGAAGAGGGCTTGCTGTACGCCGTCTCCACCGACGGCATCAACTGGGACAAGCCCGCTCTGGGGCTCATCGACTTCGAAGGCTCGGCCGCCAACAATCTGGTCATGCGCCGCGCGAGCCACGGGCTGCATGCCGGCGGTGTCTTCAAAGACAGGCGCGAGCTTGACCCGTCACGGACATACAAGTTCATCCATCGCAATGCCAGCGCGGGCCGAATGGCGACCTGCTTCTCCGCCGATGGGATCCGCTGGTCCCAGCCGGTATTATGGCAAGAGCACGATGCCATCGGCGACTGCCACAATAATGCGATCTGGTCGCCCGAGCGCGAGCGCTACGTCTGCATCACCCGCGGTTGGTCGGTTGGCATACGCACCGTCTTGCGCAGCGAAAGCGCCGACTTCATCAATTGGTCGAAGCCGGTCGAGATCATGCGCGGCGCCGATGCCCACGACCAGATTTACTCCATGCCGATCTGCCGCTATGGCGATCTCTACATCGGTTTGCCCTCGGTTTTCCACAAAGGCGACGAGGGAGCGGCGAACTGGGATTCGGTCGACACCGAGCTGACAGTCAGCGTCGACAGCGTCAATTGGGAGCGGATCTGCCCGGGCGAGGCGCTGATTCCGCGCGGCGACGGCGCATATCCCGATGGCGCCTACGACTGCGGCTGCGTCTATGCCGCCGCCCCATTCATTCACGACGGCGCGATACGCATCTATTACGGCGGCAGCAATGGCTTGCACAACAATTGGCGCGAAGGCTCGCTGAACCTGGCGACGCTGGAGCTGGATCGCTTCGCCGGCTATGTGCCCGCGGATGTGTCAGGCTGCGCGATCGTGCAGACGAATCCGCTTCGGCTGACTGACGAGCCAGTGACGCTGAATGCCGAAGTGCAGCCGGGCGGTTCGATTCGCGCCAAGCTCATGGACGCCGGCGGTACGGAATTGCGCGGCTTCACATTGGACGACAGCCTGCCTGTCACGACCGGCGGCGCAAGCTGCGAACTGTGCTGGCGCGAGCGCGGCATCGCCGAACTGGCCGGCCAGACGCTTTGGCTGGCATTTGAATTTCAGAAGGCGAAGCTCTACGCTCTCAACGCAGCTGCGGTCCTGGCTTCCGATTCAGCGTAATGGGCGCGGCATCGCCCTCGTACACGGGCCTCAGCGGCGCCAGCAAATCGCGATTCTCAGCGTACCACTCCGGGGGCCAATTCGTATCCGCCAGATAGGCTTGTATCGGCTCCGGCAATTTAGCGAATTCGGGATAATACCAGAGCGTGATGTTGGTTCGGCGCTGATCGCTGCGGTTGCCATGCGCCGCATGCAGCAAACGCGCGCTGCCCATGACCACATCGCCGGCTTTCACTGGCACATCGACCTCGCCTTCAGCGCGCTGAAAAGCGAGGTGCGCTATGTCGTCGGCTTTGCTGAGATCGTCTTCATGCGCGTCCGGCAGCGCGTCATGCAGCCGGTGGCGCTTGAGATGCGAACCCGGGATCAAACGCAGGCAGCCATTGTGCGGCGTCGTATCGACCAGGTAAATCATCAGGAAGCACTGGATCGTCCGCGGCGTATAACTGATCGGATCGTTCCAGAAGCGCGCGTCTTGATGCCAAAACAGCGGCGGGCTTTGCGGCGGCTTGCTGATGATGAAGCCGCTGCCGTACTTGGGATCGGAGAAGCCGAGCCCTGCCAGCGCCTCGAGGATCGGCGGATTGGCGATGAGCCGCGCCATGAAAGGATCTTCCGTCACCCGAATCAAGCTGCCTTGCGCCCGGTTCCGCGCGAAGTGCGCCGCCTCTTGCCGCGCGATCACGCCGTCGGTCACTGCGCGCAGCCGCTCCAGCATGTCTTCGCCGATGAGGCTTTCGAGCAGGCAGAAGCCGTCGCGGTCCAGTTGCTCGCGTTTTGCTTTGTAGTCCATAGGCTATTCCGATTTTCTTCTGCTTTGGCGGGAGGACGAGCCACCGGCTCGCCCGTACAGGTTTTGCGCAATGAGGGGCGGGCGGGCGGCCCGGTGGCTCGCCCCGCTCTACGTTGCACATTGCAAGAGGGCGTTACGGCGCCGCGCGCAGTCACTGCGGTTCAAACGCCCCTACACGTTTGCGCTTTGATTAAGATCCGTAGGGGCGAGGCGGTGACTCGCCCACAGTATTCCATCTTCACAACAACACGCAAGGTATCTTGCGCGGGCGGCGGCTTTGTCGCGCCTGTGTCTACAAGGCTTGTCCGGGAATCCGCCGAGTTTAGCTCCCCCTCTCAATCTGCAGTGTCTACGCGCAGCCCTTGTGGGAGAGGGGGCCGGGGGGTGAGGGCAAACCGCTCGTTGATAAATGGCTCGACATGCGCCAGCGCCTGGGGCAGCGTGGTCCTTCCCAAGCCCAGACGGAAATAATTGCCTTCGAAGAGCATGATCTCGGCTGGCAAGACCGTCACGCCGGCCTCGGCGACGATCGCTTCGGCGAATTCGCCCACCGGCATTTCGGCTTTCAACTCAGCCAGGGTGATCGTGCCGCCTTTAGGATAGCTCAGCCAGAACAGGTCCGGGTAGGCGCCGAAGAATTCGCGGCAATGGCCGATGTTCGTCCGCACGATGTCGATGCTGCGCGCCGTCAGCGCCCGCCAATTATCCAGCGCGATCAACGCCAGGATTTCGCTGGGCGCGCTGCCGCAGATTGTCGTGTAGCTCTTCATTTCTTGCAGTTCATGCGACAGCCCGGCGTCCCGCGTGATCAGCCAGCCGACGCGCAAGCCCGGCAAGCCGAAGCACTTCGACAAGCCACCGAGCACGATCGCCCGCTCATACAGTTCGCAAGCCGATGCCAGGCGCAGAGCCTCATCATGCTCGGTGAAGCGGTAAATCTCATCCGAGAATAGAATCAGGTTATGCCGCCGCGCCAACTCAACGACGCGTTCGAAATCGGCGCGGCTCGGCAGATAGCCGGTCGGGTTGTGCGGGAAGTTGATGATCAGCATCCGCGTGTCCGGGCGGATCAAGCGCTCCAGCTCGTCCACATCGAAATGCCAGCCGTCTTCCGTCCGCCGCTGCCGCCAAAACGAAAGCTCGCAGCCGGTCGCACGCGCGATTTCCCAAAGCGATTGAAAACTGGGATGCATCACCACCACGTGATCGCCCGCGCTGAGCAGGCTGTTCATCGGCAGGAAGACGCCTTCCTCCGGCACCACCTCGATGACATCGCCGGCGTCAATGCCCTCGTGCATGGCGGCGATTGAAGCGCGCAATTCGGGATGACCCTGGGTCTCGGTATAACCCAGCCACAGCTTCTCGAATTGCTCGCGCCGTTCCGCGCTGGCGTATGTCAGCAGCTCGTCAAGCGTCAGCGGTTCGGTGTCGGATTGGCTGATGCCGTAAGGCGCGCTGAATTCGTGCTGGCGGAAGAAGTTCTCAATTTTGAAGGGGGCGAATTTCATGGCGAAGATTCCTTGTTGCCGAAGGACCTGTCAAGGAATGTAACCATTGCCGCTCGCATGTCAAGTCTTGGCTCAGAGCGAATGTCGAAATCGCGAATTGGGAATCTGTAGACACACGCGCACCAATACCGCCGCCCCCGCAAAATACATTGCGTCTCGCAGTTGACGAGGAATTGGATGAATACAGTGCGCTCAAGGTCTAGCTCCGCTTCCTTAGCTCGCTGGGTCACGTAGGTCGCGTAGACACTGACCGCTGACATCGACCTGCGGGAAGGGGCCGTGGGATGGGGTGCGCGGCTCGCAACATAAGCAGCAATTCTTTCATCCCCCTTGACAATATTTTTAAGTTGGTCTAAAAATAGTGTTAATACCGCTAAAATAAGTTTCCAGAAGGAATCCAAAGTGTCCATGCATCATTGGCTGCTGCCGCTGTTCATCTTGCCGCTATTGGTAGGCTCGATCGCTCATGCCAGCGAAGACGGGCTCGAAATCGTCGCCACCACCACGCAGGCAGCCGACCTTGTTCAAATCCTCGCCGGTGACATCGACGGCATAAGCATCACCGCCCTGATGGGTCCGGGCGTCGATCCCCATTTGTATCAGCCGACCGAATCCGACATTGTCGCCATGAATCAAGCCGACATGGTGATTTACAGCGGCTTGCACCTGGAAGGGCAGTTCGACAAGGTCTTCGCCGCCCTCTCGCAGCAGCGCGTCGCCGTCTATCCCCTCAGCCAGCCGGTCAAAGAGGCCGGCTTCGTCTTCGGCGGCTTCGAGCTGTCCGAGACGCTGACGAATGTCGATGACCCGCATTTCTGGTTCGACCCGCTCAATTGGAAGCTGACGACCGAGGACCTGGCCGAGGCGCTGGCTGCGCTCGACCCGGCCAACGCCGGCGCCTATCGCGCCAATGCCGCTGCCTACATGGAACAGCTGCAGCTGCTCTATGACTGGGCGAATGCCGGCTTGCGCTCGGTGACAGAAGGGCAGCGCTATCTGGTGACCTCGCACGACGCCTTTCAATATTTTGGCGCCGCGTTCGGCTGGCAGATGCAGGCGATTCAGGGCTTGAGCACCGAAGATGAAGCCGGCGTTGGCGATATTCAGGAGACGGTCGATTTCGTCATCGCCAACGCGATTCCCGTGCTCTTCGTCGAGAGCAGCATCCCGCCCGATACCATCGAAGCGGTGATTGAAGCGGTGCGCGCCCAAGGCGCCGACGCCCGTATCGGCCTGCGCGAGCTCTTCGGCGATGCCATGGGCGAGCGCGGTAGCTTCGGCGGCACCTATATCGGCATGCTGGCGCAGAACGCCCTGACGATCATGCAGTCTTATCAGTGCATGGGCGCTGCCGTGGAGATTCCCCCTTGGCCCCCGAGCCTGCTGCCGCAGCCGCCAGATGACATTTGGAATGTGGACTGCGATGCCTGATTTCGCCCATCCTACGGATTATGTAGGGGCGACCTACCAGGTCGCCCGCCAAAGCGACAAAATGTAGGGGCGAGAGAACCGAAGTGTCTACGCTCGGCTTGTCTCGCCCGCCAAATTGGACAGCTGTAGGGGCGATCTATCAGGTCGCCCGCCGCCAATATCCCAAGTGAATGAACTATGCAATCCCTTACCAACCCAGCCCTCTCAATCGACGACCTAACTGTCGCCTATCACGAGAAGCCAGCCATCTGGGATATCGACCTTGATGTGCCCGCGGGCGTGCTGATGGCGATCGTCGGACCCAACGGCGCCGGCAAGAGCACCTTGATCAAGGCGGCGCTGAATCTGATCCCGCGGGCGGCCGGTACGGTTTCCTTCTTTGGCGAGCCGTATGAACGGGCGCGTTCGCTGGTCGGCTACGTGCCGCAGCGGGGCAGCGTCGATTGGGACTTCCCTACTTCCGTGCTTGATGTCGTCACCATGGGGCTCTATGGCAAGCTGGGCTGGTTCCGCCGGCCCCGCAAAGCTGAGCGGGATCTGGCTCTTCACGCGCTGGAGCAGGTCGGCCTGGTCGACTTCGCCGATCGGCAGATCAGCCAACTCTCGGGCGGGCAGCAGCAGCGGACCTTCCTGGCGCGCGCCCTGGTGCAAGACGCGCAAATCTACTTCATGGACGAGCCCTTCGCCGCCGTCGACGCCGTCACCGAAAGCGCCATCGTCAATATCCTGCGGCAACTGAACCAGCGCGGCAAGACCGTGATGGTCGTCCATCACGACTTGCAGACCGTCGCCGAATACTTCGATTGGGTGACCCTGCTGAATGTCGAAATCATCGCGTCGGGCCCCACCTTAAAAGCATTCACGCTGGAGAACCTGCAGAAGACCTACGGCGGGCGCGTCTCCAGCTTGCATGGCGGCCAGCTCTTGGCGGCGAGCGCGCAATGACCGCACGGGCTGCCATCAGCAGGGACGAGCGGCGCGTCTGGCTGATCATCGCCGCCATGGCGCTGGCGAGCCTGCTGCTCGTGCCGTTCAGTCAGGCGCTCTTCGGCTTGCGATTCACCTACACCGTGCGCGTGGTCGCCCTGGGCGGCGCCTTCCTTGGCCTCCTTAGCGGCGCGCTCGGCTGTTTCGCGGTGCTGCGGCGGGAGAGCCTGCTCGGCGATGCGCTCTCGCACGCGGCGCTGCCCGGCGTGGCGATCGCCTTCCTGCTGGCCGGGCGCGAGCTGAGCCTATTGCTCATCGGCGCTGGCATCGCCAGTTGGTTGAGCCTGCGTTTTGTCGCCGCCCTGCTGGCGACCACCCGCATCAAGCAGGACGCGGCATTGGGCATCGTGCTGGCGAGTTGGTTCGCCGCCGGCATCGCGCTGCTGGCTTACATCCAGTCCATCCCCGACGCCAGCCAGGCCGGTCTCGATCACTTCATCTTCGGGCAGGCGGCCGCTATCATCGAAAGCGATGTCCGCTTGATCTCGGTCGTCGGGCTGGTCATCCTGTGCCTGCTGGCGCTGCTGTGGAAAGAGTTCAAGCTGGTCACCTTTGACGCTGAGTTCGCCGGCGCCAACGGCATGCGCACCGGGCTCGTCGACACGCTGCTATCGACCTTGATCGTGGTGACCATCGTGCTGGGCTTGCAGTTGGCCGGCGTGATTCTGATGGTCGGCATGTTGATCGCCCCCGGCGTCGCCGCGCGCCAGTGGACGCAAAAGCTGGATCAGATGGTGATACTGGCCGCGGTTTTCGGCGCTTTCGCCGGCGGGGTCGGCGCCGTCATCAGCGCCCTCGACAGCGATATCCCCACCGGTCCTACCATCATCGTGGTGGCGTCTGCCTTGGTGCTGCTGTCGCTCGCATTTGCCCCCAGTCGGGGTTTGCTATGGCGCCGGCTGCGGCAGCGGAGCAATCGACGCGCATTCGCTGCCCGCAATACCCTGCGCGATTTATACCGCTACGCCCTGGCGCATGGCGCTGCCAACTCGCCCGTGCCCGACCGCTTCATCCGCGGCGTCCGCGACCGGGGCGCCGAATTGGGCTTGCGCGAATTGCGGGGCGCCGGTCACGTCGGGCTAGGAGAGGGCGGCTGGCAGCTCAGCGAAAGCGGCGTCAAGCTGGCGCGGCGCGACCTTCACAATCAACAGCTCTGGGAGATCTACCGGCTCTACGCGCACGAGCTTGATTTGCCCGTCATGGAGGAAGACCGGGAGCGGGAAATCACGTCCCTGCTGCCGGCTGATGCGGTCGCAAAATTGGAAACCAAACTGGCGGAGGGCGCCGACCCATGATGCCGTTGGAGCGCCACTTGATCGAGTTTCTGCTAAACTTCCTGACCCGCGAGGAGCTCAATGCTTTTCTGCGCTCGCCCCAAAATACAGCTACGCTTATCGGCGGCCTAATCGCGGTCAGCGGCGCGCTGCTGGGCGTCTTTCTGCTGCTGCGCGGCTTGTCGCTGACGAGCGACGCCATCAGCCACACAGCGCTGCTGGGCATCGTCGTCGCCTTTCTCTTGATGACCAGCGTCTTCGGCCTCGAGGGCGATACCTCGTCGCCCTGGCTGATTATTGGCGCGTCATTGGCCGGCGTCGGCACGGTCTTGCTGACCGAGATGCTCTATCGTTCGGGCTTGCTGCGGCAAGACGCCGCCCTGGGTTTGGCTTTTCCGCTGCTTTTCGCCATCGCCGTGATTCTCGTTTCGCGCTTCGTCGATGATGTGCATCTCGATGAAGACGCGGTGCTGGTCGGCGAGATTGGCTTGGCTTGGGCGAATACCAACAGCCACTGCTTTGACCATTGCCAAAGCGTGACCGTCACCGAAGACCATCCCGCCGCCAGGATGACGCGCCAATGCGTCAACTGTCGCGCGCTCGGCATCAACCCGAGGGACAGCCGCGCCGCGTTCGTCGAAGTCTGCGGCAATTGCGGCGATTATTCGCCCGCCCAAGCCTGGAGCGCCGGCTTGCTGGAGCGGGCGCCAGCGCTGGTCTTCTTCCCCAAATCAATCACGGTGACGCTGGCGATGGCGCTGTTGACGCTGGCTTTCACGCTGATCTTCTACAAAGAACTCAAGCTGGCCACCTTTGACGCGGGGCTGGCGAAGGCGCTCGGCTTTCGCCCTGCCTTGATGCATTACGCGCTGATGGTCCTCGTCAGCCTGGTCGCGGTCGGGGCATTTGACGCGGTCGGCTCGATTCTGGTGATCGCCTTCTTCATCATCCCGCCGGCCGCCGCCTACCTGCTGACCGATCGCCTGGCGCTGATGCTGCTCTTGAGCCCGCTGATCGGCGCGCTCGGCGCCACCCTCGGTTATGACCTGGCGCGGGGCCAGCTCTTCAGCCTCCTGCCCGTCGCCCGCGCCATCGCGTTCGTCAATCGGCTATTCGGATTGGATCTCATTGAAGACTGGGATTCGTCCATCAGCGCCTCGATGGTGTTGATGATCTTTGCCCTGTTCCTGCTCGCCTGGGTCTTCTCGCCCCGTTACGGGCTGATTGCGGGGGCGCTCCGCCGCGCCAACAGCCGCCGCCGCTTCGCCGATCAAGTGGTGCTGGCGCACATCCATAATCACCAGGGCAGCCCGCAGGCGGCGACCGAATTGCGCGTTGATACGCTGCACGCGCATTTCCGCTGGACGCGGCGTCGGATGGCGCGCGTGCTGGCGCGGCTGCGGGCCTTGGGCTGGATCAGAATCGTGTCCGGGGGCGCCGTCTTGACCGAGCGCGGCGAAGACCAGGTGCACCGCTTCCGGCGGTCCATGCTCGAAGCGCATAACATGCCAACGCCCGTTAAATAGGCCAAGCAATCGTTTCCGCTGTAAGATAATGAGGTAAAGGCAAAGATTGGCGAAACACACAAATGGGATTCGGCAGGCCGATGGTCGGGCAGTGTCAATGCGCCACCTGGATCGACAATGTGGCGATGGCCAACAGCGGGCGACTCACCGAGTCGCCCCTACTATGTCTCTCTCCGCCCTCTGTGTCTCTGTGGCTAATTTTTTCTTTTGACATGGATTCACGTAGAATGCGAAGGCGCGCATGATCAGCCTGATCGCCACCGTCCTGAACGAAGGCGACAACATCCGCCATCTCTTCGATTCGATTGAGCGCCAGACGAGGCGCCCCGATGAAATCGTCATCGTCGACGGCGGCAGCAGTGACGACACGCTGGCAATCATGCGCGAATACGTCAAGGTCCTGCCGCTGCGAATCTTTGTCGAGCCCGGCTGCAATATCAGCCAGGGGCGCAACCGCGCCATCGCCGAAGCCCGGGGCGAACTCATTGCCGTCACCGACGCCGGCGTAAGGCTGAGTGAGACTTGGCTGGAACAGATCAGCGCGCCTCTGGTGGACGAGCCGGCGCTGAATGTCGTCGGCGGCTTCTTCGTCGCTGACCCGCAAAGCGCCTTTGAAACCGCGCTGGGCGCGACCACCCTGCCGCTCGCGCGCGAAATCGACGGCGCCACTTTCCTGCCCAGCAGCCGCAGCATCGCCTTCCGCAAGTCGGCGGCCATCGCCAGCGGCCTCTACCCCGAATGGCTCGATTTCTGTGAGGATCTGGTCTTCGACCTACGCCTGCGAGAACAGGGCGGTCCCTTCGCCTTTGCGCCGGACGCGCTGGTCTATTTCCGTCCGCGGCGCGGGCTGCGTCAATTCTTTCGGCAGTACTATCTCTATGCGCGCGGCGATGGCAAGGCGAATCTCTGGTTCAAGCGCCACCTGATCCGTTACCTGACGTATTTCGTCTTGACGCCCGGCATCTTCTTCGTGGGCGCGCTATGGCACCCGGCGCTCTGGCTGCTCTACCTGCTGGGCGCCGCCGATTATCTCTATCAGCCTTACCGCCGCCTGCCGACGCTGATGCGCCGCGCGCCTGATCGATCGCCGCGCGCCTGGCTCTTTTGCATCGTCATGATTCCGCTGATCCGCCTGAGCGGCGATATCGCCAAGATGATCGGCTATCCAGTCGGCTGGCGCTGGCGGCTGGCGATGCGACCGCCCAATTGGCGCCGCGTGGAGCGCTAAGTTGACTGCTTCTGTGTAAATCAAGTATACTAATATTACAATTTCAATCGACGATCCAGCAAACAAATGGCGAATCGAAACGATACGAGCGAGTGGGTTAGCTTGCGCCGCGCCGCCGAGATTCTGGGTGTGCATCCAGCGACCGTGCGCAATTGGGCCGATGACGGCAAGCTGCCTTACCGCCGCACCGCTGGCAAGCATCGCCGCTTCAACCTCAGCGATCTGACCGATTACATGGACGCGCAGGGCGATATCCAGCCGATCGAGCTGCAGGTGATCATCCAGAACGCGCTGGGCCAGACGCGCATGCAAGTGGGCAGCGAAGCGCTGGAGACGGCGCCTTGGTATCTAGCGATGAGCGACGAGGCCAAGGTGCGTCTGCGCGAGCAGGGCAGAGACGTGCTCGAAGCGCTTCGCCGCTACCTCGCCGCCGGCGCGCCCGACGCCGGTTTGGCCAGCGCCATCACCCTGGGCAAAGATTACGCCGCCTGCCTCATCGCGGATGGCTTGACCCTGCCCCAGGCGATGCGCGGCTTCTACTTCTTCAGCGACTTCGTGCTCAATTCGATCTTGACCTGGTCGGAGCTGTCGCCGCCGAAGAGCTCGACGGAATGGTCGACGCTGCTGCGCCAGGTGACTACCTTCATGAACGCCATCCAACTCTCCATCGTCGAATATTATGAAGCAGGTTGACGCCCCTTCGCAGCTGCAATGGCTTGCGCTCAGCCTCTCCCCCAATATCGGCGCCGCTACCCTCAACAACCTGCTCGAATACTTCGATCAGGACCTGGATGCCATTCTCGAATCCCCGTCTTATGAGTTGGTGCGCGTCCGCGGCGTCGGCGCGAAGATCGCGAGCGAAATCGGCGCCATTGACTTGGACCGGCTGGCGCGAGATCTTGAAGCCTGGCGCGCGGATGGCATCGAGATTCTGATGCGCGGCGGTCAACACTATCCTCCGCCGCTGAAGGAAACCAGCGATTTGCCGCTGGCTCTTTTCACCAGCAGCATCATGGAGCCTGAGATTTGGTCGAAGGCCGTCGCCATCGTCGGCACGCGCGAGCCGTCCAATGAAGCCCGCTATATCACCCTGCAACTGGCGATGCAGCTGGCGCGCGCGGAACGCGCCGTCGTCAGCGGGTTGGCGCTCGGCATCGACACCGCGGCGCACGCCGGCGCGCTTTCAGCCGATGGTGTCACCGTGGCTGTGCTCGGCAGCGGCATCGTCAATATCTATCCGGAAGCGAATCGCCCGCTCGCGCGGCGCATTCGAGAAAAAGGCGCGCTGCTGAGCGAAACGCACCCGAGTTGGAGCGCCAACGCCCAGCGGCTGGTATCGCGCAACCGCATAATCAGCGGGCTTAGCCGGGCGGTGATCGTCGTCGAGTCGGATGCCGATGGCGGCGCCATGTACACCGCGCGCTTCGCTGGCGAGCAGGGTCGTCCGGTCTACACCTTTGATTTGCCAGCGGGCGGCAATCAGCAATTGATCGCCGATGGCGCGCGCGTCCTGCGGCGCGATGATCCGCTGCGCGACTTGCCCGGCTAGCTCGTCGCCACAAGTTCGACAGAATTGCTAAATTACCTGCTAGAACATTTGACATATAAACAAATGTTCGTGTATACTGCAATTTATGCGGATACGGGAACCTTTTGAGGCAGGTGATCTAATGAAGGACTTCAACTTACTTTCCAGACGGCAGCAGAATATGCTTCGCTTCATGCACAATTATATGTTGGAGCGCGGCTTCCCGCCCAGCATCCGCGAGATCGGCGAGGAATGCGATATCGGCTCAACCTCGGTGGTCAATTACAATCTCAATAAACTGGTGGACGCCGGCTACATCGTGCGCTCGGGCAAAGTCTCGCGCGGGCTGCGCATCGTCGCCGCCATCCCTGGCGTTGCGCAAGCGCCGCGCGTGATCGGTCTGCCCGCGCCGAATCAGGTGGCGCTGGTCGGGCGCATCGCCGCGGGCGAGCCGATCTCCCTGCCCGAAGACATCGGCCACCACATCGACGAAGACGACTACATCGCCGTGCCGCCGCAGCTGCTGGGCGGTTACGACGAGGGCGAAGTCTTCGCCTTGACGGTGCGCGGCGATTCCATGGTCGACTCGATGATACAAGACGGCGATATTGTCATCTTGCGCCGGCAGAATACCGCCGACAATGGCGAGATGGTGGCCGCCTGGCTGCCCGACGACAACGAAACCACGCTCAAGCACTTTTATCGCGAAGCCGATAACATTCGTCTGCAGCCGGCCAACATGGCATACCAGCCGCTCTATGTGCATCCGGCCAATTGCGAAATCAAGGGCAAGGTGCTCTCGGTGATGCGCAGCTTCCGTTAGCAAGGTCCGCGCCTGCTAGCGCTCCAACTCCCGCAGCGCGCTTGCGCAGAGCCTCGCGCCGCCGGCATCCAGCCACTGGTTGAAGGTCTCGCTCCGAGCGGCGCCCGCGATGGCGTCGCTGTAAATGCCGACTCCCCAACGATAATACTTTTGCGTCTCATGCGACCAGGTTTCGCGCGCCCGGTTGATCACCGACGGTCCGCCGTTGTAGCATGCCAGCTTCAGCCCCACCACGCCATCGGCCGCGCCCGCGCAATATTTGAGAAAGCTGGCGCCTCGCTTGGCGTTGGTCGCCGGATCGAGCATGTCTTCGCCCGCTTCAAAATGAAAGGGCATCACCTGGAACAATCCCTGGGCGCCGGCATTGCTGATCACCGTGGGGTGCCCGCAAGATTCGATTTGCATCACGGTCGCCAGAAGATGCGGATCGACATCGTGCTGCGCTGCCCAACGCTTGATATCATCCGACCAGTGTCGCACCGCCGGCGCGAAGAAGGGCGCCAACTCGACTTCCCGTGTGCCGCGCATGATGTGGGCGGCGGCTGACGTCAGACGCCCGGCAAAGCGCGCCGCATCATCCCAAAGGGCGCTGGACGCGAACGCGATAGCGATGGCGATCGGCAGCCACAGCGGCACATACCAGACGCCTTCGCGCTTGACCAGCCGGCGCCCGCCGCGGATCTGATCCCGGCTCAAGCGCAGGAGGCGAAGCAAGGTCGCCAGCAGCCATTCAACCACTCGACGCGCGCTGATGCCGCTGACGCGCGCTTTCAGCTCTTGAGCGCGCCGCTGCAATGGCGCGGCAATGTTGCTCTTCGCCTTCATTCGTAGGCTTTTTGCTTTTCTGCTAGAATCGCCCATGACGGTGATTTATGCGCGTCCGCCGTCACTCTAGCATACGGGAATATGCCAATCGTGGTAGCGTAATTCACGTCTGGCAATCTGAAGGCGCCTTCCTTTTCCGGAGCGTGTACGGGCGAGCCGGCGGCTCGCCCCTACAAGTTCTGAACAATTTTGAAACTCTCATTCAAGCGGAAGCCATGCTCATAGATATCCGGGACATAGCGGAAACACATTAGGATAATGAACAACTTGACTTTTCGCGAACGCCTTCAAACCGGCGAGCCGCTCCTGGCTGACGGCGCCATGGGCACCATGCTGCATCACGAATCCCACGCCCGCGCCGATGCCTGCTTTGATGCCATGAATGTCGAAGACCCGGAGATCGTGCTCGCCATCCACAAAGCCTATATCGCCGCCGGCGCCGACATAATCGAGACCAATACCTTTGGCGCCAACAGCTTCAAGCTGACCAGTGCTGGCCGCGGGCAAAACGTCGAGCTTTACAATCGGCGCGGCGTGGAGCTGGCGCGGCTCGCCATCGCCGAAAGCGACCGCAACGATGTCTATATCGCCGGTTCGGTCGGTCCGCTGGGCGTGGGCATCTATCCTTACGGCCGCCTCAGCCAGGAGGAAGCGCGCATCGCCTATGCCGCCCAGCTATTCGCCCTGACGCAAGCCGGCGTCGACGCGATTCAATTCGAGACCTTCAGCGAACACAAAGAGCTGCTGCTGGCGATCAGTGTCTTGCGCGAGCTCGACGCCGAGCTGCCCATCATCGCCCAAGCTACCTTTTATCACGAGAACCTGAGTTACGCCGGTTATCCGCCAGCGCGCGTCGCCAATGACCTGTATCGAACGGGCGCGGATGTCATCGGCGTCAATTGTGGCAGCGGCCCCGCCGGCATCGCCGAGGTGCTGCGCCAGATGCGCTATGCCGTGCCCGATGCCGTCTTCTCCGCCATGCCCAACGCCGGCTTCCCCGAAGTGGTCGGCGGTCGAATCCTCTTTCCCGCCACCGCTGAATACTTCGCCGATTGCGCCACCACCTTCGTCAATATCGGCGCGACTGTGATCGGCGGCTGCTGCGGCACAACGCCCGAGCATATCGCCGCCATGCGCAGCGCCCTCGACCAGCCCACAAGCGACTTCGTCGACCTGCATATCGGCGAAATTGATAATCATCACGGCGATCATGCGCCGGAGCATCCAACCGAATTGTCCGAGCGCCTGCAGGTGGGCGCCTTCACCGTCACCGTCGAGATGGCGCCGCCGCGCAGCTATCACACTGAGCGGCTGCTTTCAGTCGCCCGCCGCTTGCGAGCGGCCGGCGTCGACCTGATCAATGTGGCTGATACACCGGCCGCCCGCATGAAGATGAGCGCCTGGGCGGTGGCGCATCTGCTGCAATCGCAGCTCGGCATCGAGACCGTCCTGCACTTCCCTACCCGCGGGCGCAATATGCTGCGCGTGCAGGGCGATCTGCTGGCGTCGCACGCCCTTGGCTTGCGCAATCTATTCGTCGTCATGGGCGATCCCACGCGCATCGGCGATTTTCCCGACGCCAGCGATGTCAATGATGTGGCGCCCTCGCGCTTGATTGAAGTCATCAAAGGCGGCATGAATAAAGGCGTCGACATGGCGGGCCACAGCATTGGGGTGCCCAGCAGCTTTACCGTCGGCTGCGCGCTTAACATGGGCGCCGACGATATCGATCGCGAGGTACGCGTGCTGCGGAACAAACTGAAAGCGGGCGCCGATTTCGCCTTGGGGCAGGCGATCTTCGAGCCCGAGCGCATCCAGCGCTTTCATCAACGATACGAAGAATTGACCGGCGCCGACTTTGACCTGCCGGTATTGATGGCGGTAATGCCCCTGCACAGCCTGCGGCAAGCGCGCTTCCTCAATAACGAAGTGCCAGGCATCACCATTCCTGACGCCATCCTCCAGCGCATTGCCGACGCGGGCGACAACGCACGGCGCGAAGGCATCCTGATCGCGCAGGAATTGCTCGACCAAATGACCGGGCTGATCCAAGGCGCTTATATCATCCCCGGCGGCGATTATGACGCGGCGGCCGAAGTCGTCGCCTACCTGAAGCGAGAGGAATCCGCGCCCGGCGCCAGCTGAACAGAGTCACAACCGTGTGTACGGACGAGCCGGTGGC
This sequence comes from Chloroflexota bacterium, assembly GCA_011523705.1. Lineage (GTDB taxonomy): Bacteria > Chloroflexota > Anaerolineae > Aggregatilineales > Phototrophicaceae > UBA6055. Next base: position 20,713 of record WTGC01000138.1, read on the forward strand.
TCGCCCACCAAACGCTAATTGTAGAGGCGACCCTCGCGCCGCCCGCCCGCCCAAAACCCGTCTGCGAAAGGATGCATGCAGCATGGCCGGCATCGGCAAGATCAATCTCAATGTCGTCGTGGTCGATAGCGACCGCTACGCCATGTCCGCGATCAACGCTTACTTCGCCTGGGATCGCCGTACAACGGTGATCTACAAGACCGGCCGGCTCGAAGACTTTTGGACGGTCCACCTTGAAGACAAGCTAAACCGGCGTCCCGGTGTCTTTGTCATTGACGCCAACCACCTGGGCGGCGCCGAGTTGCTGGGCGCGGCCATCAAGCGCCTGCGTGACGCATTCCCCGGCATCATGATCATCTGCCAGGCGCAATTCGCTGATCTCGACTTAATCCACGCCGCGGCCGAGGCGGGCGCGAAAGCCTACTGGCTTAAGGACGATGTGCGGCTGCATATCGGCTGGGCGGTCTGCGCCTGCTGCTGCCTGGATCAAGACGCGTTTTCCATCAGCAGCAGCGTCGTCGAAGCGGGACGGCGGCTGGCGCACCGGCGGCTTCGAGTGGCGAGGACGCTGCCCGGGCCGCGGAATTACACCGGCTTCACCCCGCGCGTGCGACAGGCTGCCGAATTATATGTGGTGGAAGGCATGCCCGTCCGCTTGATCGCGAACGAAATGGGCGTGTCTGAGAGCACCGTGCGCGGCTATATCAAGAAGACATACCAGATTCTCGAGTCATTCCATGATGACGAGCAGGACTACCCCAACGATCTAAGCCAGCAAGAAGTCGGCTTCATGCGCCTGACCGCGCTCGAGCTCTCGGACGATTGCCTAGAAATCTTGCGGAATTACCCAGCCTGCGAAAGGCGCTAGGACGCGGCGAAATTCTAGAAGTCTGTAGACACACGCGCGACAAGGCCGCCGCCCACGCAAAATACCTTGCGTCTCGCTGTGGATAAGAAGTTTGATAAATCAAGTGCTCGCGAGGTCTATCTCCCCCTCCCTGATGCTTCGGGGAGGGGGTCGGGGAGAGAGGTTGGCTGCCCGCATGCAATGGCAAGTATCGGGGCGAGCCACCGACTCGCCCGCCTTCGGCTGGAAACGATACGGGCGACTCACAGAGTCGCCCCTACAGTCTCGCTCTATGCGAGTCAGACGCCGGCATCATTGACGTCGCGCATTTCGCGCCGCATTTGCGCGGATCGCTCGCGTCTTATGATATCTGCGAGTCCGTCTCCGAGCGGTCTTCCCGCTCCTGCCGCAGCCGCCGGGCGCGCACCGCTTTCAGCGCCTGCGAGCGCGTCAAAATCAGCGTCTGATCGTTTTCGCTCGCCAGCGCTTCCGGCACGCGCACATGCTCATCTTCAAGATAGCTTTTGAGCGCGCCGCTGATCGACTTCACCGGCGCGTCATCGCCATATTGATGGCGCAAGTCCAGCAGATTGTTCATCAGCCAGAGGAAGAGATCGCCCTCGGTGCGCGCGTCATGCTTGCCCTTCGCCAGATCGAGCACATCGTATTTGCGGATCAGCTCAATCGCCGGCTTATACATCGTGAAGTACCAGTCGGCGGTGGCTTCTTCGGTCGTCAGCGCGTGCCCCTCCAGGGGCTCCATCACCCGCTCGTGCAAGAAGATATGCCCCATCAATTCGTGATAGCGCGTGGGTTCCGTCAGCTCGATCGAATCGTGCTCGGGCACCGCGCGCGACAAGCCCGTCTCATCGAGAAAGTTGGCGTAGGCTTCAGCCGCTTGCAATTCCAGGTCGCTCATGCCGGGCCGCAGCGGGATGGTCGTCGGCATTTCAACTACATGGGCTTGGATGGTCTCGGCGCCGAGCTGCCGCGCCACCGATACGCGGTGGTTGCCATCGCGCACAAAATACACATCGCCGACCTTGTACAGCTCGATAGGCGGCGGTCCTTCCAGGCTGTTCGCCAGCGCGTAGACGCGGCTCCAGCGCTCCTTCATGCCGGATTTCCGCGGCAGAAATGTCGCGGTGAAATCTTTGTAGCGGCCGACGCTGCCCACGATCTGGTCCAGCGGGACATCATGCACGCCTTCGTAATGCTCTTCGTGCAGATGCAAGCGGCTGCGAATCTCGTCGAAGTTCAGCAAATCCTGATGACGACCGGTGAGCTGGCTCAGCAGCTCGCGCCAGAAGGCTTTGTTGTATACCGATTGAAATTTGCTGCGCCCTTCATTCAGGCGCTGTTCATAATTGTGATAGGTTGCCATGGCTGCCTCTTTCCGTTTGCGTGTATTTGACCCTGGAAATAAGCCAAAAGCGTTCTGACACACGCAAAACGTCCGACAGACGGTTCTTGTCCGGCAGATCTACTCACACTATAACATATCTGCATGCGAATTGAGTAAAATCCGCTGGCATGTCGACACAGCCCGCTGCCGCCTGTCTGGCATCAGCCAACGAGTGATAGACGACTCGCCGGCGCCGATTCTTACCTGCGACGACCGGCGCGTTGGACGCCCGCTTCGCGCAGGTCAAATGTCAGTGCGACGATGGATCCGAACACCGTAAAGCGGCTCAATCAAATCAATCGCGACTTCTACCGCGCGACCGCCGCCGAGTTCGACGCGACGCGTCAAACCGCTTGGCCCGGCTGGGAACGCTTGCTCGAGGCAATCCCGCTGCCGATTGAGTCTGCCCTGGACTTGGGCTGTGGCAATGGACGTTTCGCCCTGTTTCTGGCGGCGCGCCAGCGGCGGCCCTTTCAATACATCGGCATCGACAGCGACCCCGATCTGCTGAGGCGCGCGCGCCAGCAACTGGCCGCTCTATCGCAAGTCAGCTTCCGGCTCATTCAGCGAGACCTTGTGCTCGACGAACCACTCAGAGAACGGGCGCAGTTAACGGTCCTGTTCGGGCTGATCCACCATGTGCCGGGCTTGGCGCGCCGGCAGGAGTTGCTGCGAGCGGCCGCCGACTGCGTGTCGCCGGGCGGTTATCTGGCGTTCGCCTGTTGGCGTTTCTACGAGCGTGAGCGCTTCCGGGGACGGATCGTGCCTTCGCCCGCGGACATCGCCGTCGAGCGGCACGATTACTTGTTGGATTGGCGGCGCGGCGATCGCGCGCTGCGTTATTGCCACTACGTCGATGATGAGGAGCACCAGCAATTGATCGCGGCGACCGGCTTATCCGTCATCGCCGATTATCGCGCCGACGGCGCCGAGGAGGACCTCAATCGCTACACAGTTTTACGAAAGTAGCGGATCAGCCTTGTAGACACACACGCGACATTACCGCCGCCCACGCAGAATACCTGGCGTGTTGTTGTTGGGCAGATGGAATGCTGTGGGCGAGTCACCGCCTCGCCCCTACGGATCTTGATCAAAGCGCAAACGTGT
>WTGC01000050.1 GCA_011523705.1 Chloroflexota bacterium
GGAAGGGGCCGGGGGATGGGGGGCAAACACCCAAATGACCAAACAGATCCTGCTATTGCACGGACCAAACCTCAACCTTCTGGGTACACGTCAGCCGGAGCTTTACGGCAGCGCAACCCTGGATGACATTATCGCCGCCGCCGAGCGTCACCTGGCGCGCTTTGATGTTTCATTGCGGTCGGCGCAGTCGAATCATGAGGGCGAGTTGATCGACTTGCTCCACGACGCGCGCGAATGGGCCGATGGCATTGTCTTCAATCCGGGCGCCTACACCCACACATCTGTCGCGCTGCGTGACGCTGTTGAAGCGATTGAGACGCCGGTGATTGAAGTGCACATCTCCAACATTCACGGGCGGGAGTCGTTTCGGCACAAGTCATTGCTGGCGGGCGTCTGCCTGGGGCAGATCGCCGGATTCGGCTGGCATGGCTATCTGCTGGCGCTGGACGCGCTCCTCAGGCGCTGGGACCTGCTGCGCAATTAGCTGGTCAGAACGCATGAAGACTCAAGTCAGATTTTGGCTATCTCGCCAATAGTTGACTGGTGATTTCGCCGGCTATACTTCTCGGTTGCTTGATTCATCCAGCTTGACGGTACGCGCAATGGTTGCAGCGGCGGAGATCCTCGCAACGGTCGACGAAAAGCAGGTGCGCTTTGTGGCGCTCTGGTTCACCGATATTACCGGCTTGGTGAAGAGCGTCATGATACCGGCTGGCGAGCTGGAAAATGTCATCGCCAATGGCTCGCATTTTGATGGCTCGGCGATTGAGGGCTTCGCGCGCGTCGCCGAAAGCGACATGGTGCTGGCGCCCGACTTGTCGAGCTTCGTCATCTTGCCCTGGACCGCGGGCGAGGAAAAGACGGCGCGTCTCATCTGTTCAATTTGTACACAGAATGGCGATCCATTCATTGGCGATCCGCGCAGCCTGCTGCAGAAGGCGCTCGATCAGGCGCGGAACTTGAACTTGCGCTTCAAGACGGGCATGGAATTGGAGTTCTTTCTCTTTCCGCTGGATGAGTATGGGCAGCCAGTTCTCAGCGCCAATAACGACATCGCCGGCTATTTTGACATCCCGGACGACCCGATTCGCTCAATGCGCCGCCGCATGCTGGCCACGCTCAGCGATATGGGAATTCGCGTCGATTCGACGCACTCGGAAACGGGCAGCGGCCAACATGAGATTGACTTTCAATATGATGATGCCTTGCGCTCGGCTGATAATATTCTGACGGCGCGCATCGTCCTCAAGACCATCGCCAGCAAGTTCAATTATTTTTGTACCTTTATGCCGCGCCCGCATGTTGACCTGCCCGGCTCGGGCATGCACACGCACCAAAGTTTGCACGATTCCGAAAGCGGCTTTAACCTCTTCGCCGATAGCGAAGGCGAATACGGCTTGTCGGATACGGCCAGGTACTTTCTCGCCGGGCAGTTGGAGCACGCGCGGGCGATGTGCGCTGTGCTGGCGCCATTGGTGAATTCCTACAAGCGCTTGGGCACCAGCTTTGAAGCGCCCGTCAATGTCACCTGGGCGCATGTGAACCGCAGCGCCTTGATACGCGTGCCCAGTACCGCGCCGGGCAAGGAATTCCACACCCGGCTCGAGTTGCGCTGCCCGGACCCGACGGCCAATCCCTACCTGGCGATGACCGTGATGCTGCAAGCGGGGCTCGACGGCATCTTGCACAAAATGCCGCTTGCGGACCCGATGGAAGAGACGCTGATGCAGGGCGTGCCCGAACGCCTGCGGCAAATCGAGGTCTTGCCTCATTCGCTGGAAGAAGCGCTTGAGGCGCTCAGCAACGACGACGTCATCTTGTCCGCTTTGGGACCTTATGTCAGCGACCGATACATCGCCGCCAAGCGACAAGAATCGGATGAGTACAATCGGCAGGTGACCGAGTGGGAAGTCAAGCGCTATTTGAATCGCTTCTGACGATCAGATCGTGTACCCGCCTTGCCGCTTCGCGACTGTCTTCGTCCGCCAGCGCCACGGTCACGCTGCAATTGGATGCGCCCAGGGCCATCCCGTAAATCTCGATGCCATCCATCCGCTCCAATACGCGCGACAGGAGCCGCGGCGCCTGATGCAGGCCCCCGCCGATAGCGGTCACCAGGGATACGGTGTCGATTTCCCATGGCATCTTCTCCGGATATTCGGCCATCTTCGCCTGCAACGCGCGCTGCAGACGATCAACGCCGTCAATGCCGATGCTGGTCGGAATGACGAAGCAGATGAAACTGCTGTCCGCGGATTGGGAGGCGATCAAGACCTCAGAGCGCATGCCCAAGGTCTTGAAGAGCGTATTGCCCACCAGCCGCGTCACACCGGCGAGTGAACCGCTGGTCGGGCGGCGCAACGAAAGCCCCTGAACGGATGTCACTGCTTTCAGAGCTGGAACAGCATCGCCCTCGTTGCTGGCGACGAGCGTACCGGCCTGCCCGGGGGAAAAGATATTCTTGACGCGCAGAGGCAAGCCGGCTTCGGCCAAGGGGGCGATCATGCGCGCGTGCAGAATTCTGGCGCCGAAATAAGCGAAATTGGCCGCCTCGTTGTAGCTGAGCCGCGGGATAAGCCGAGCTTGCCGCTGCTGGCGCGGATCGGCCGACATGATGCCATCGACATCGGTCCAAACCCACAGTTCGTCGGCGTCGAGCAAGGCGCTAAGGACGGAAGCGGTAAAGTCGGTGCCGCCACGTCCGAGCGTGGTCGTGACGCCGCCGGCGGTCGCGCCGATAAAGCCGGTCACCACCGGGATCATGTCGCGCTGAAGAATCGGCAAGAGCACGTTGTTGACGCGTTGGGCGGTGAGAACGAGCTCTGGATTGGCGTTGCCGTGGACGTCATCGGTAATCAGCACATCGGCGCCATCGACGGCGACCCCGCGGATATTGTTCTGGCGCAGCAGCGCGGCGATGATGCGCGCGGACAGCCGCTCGCCGACCGCCACCACAGTATCGCTGTGGATCGGCGAAAGCTCTTCATTCAGGTTGTTGGCGATGGCCAGACAGTCATCAAGCAAGCTCGAAATCAGATTGTCAATATCGGCTTGCAGCGTGTTGCGATCCGGGCGATCGAGCGGAAGCTGGTCGATCAAAGCCAGGTGGCGTGTGCGCAGGTTGGCGGCGATGCGGCGATATCCCCGAGGATGGTCAATCCGCGCGAAGTGAGCGGCGTCCAGCAGCGAATCAGTAACGCCATCCAATGCTGAGACGACGACTAAGAGCTGGTCCCAGTTTTCCAATTCGTCGGCGATGATGCGCAAGACCTGGGCCAGCCCGGCCGAAGTCCCCAACGACGCGCCGCCAAACTTCATAACCAACCTAGTCATTGTCGCCCGGACGAGCCTCCCAAGTATGATGTTTCGCGCTGGCGAGTCATTGCTGGACCGTCCTCAGTCTAGTCTGATTGTAGCAATCGCGGCGCCATATTGACAAGCAAAGCGCCTGCTTCGCCTCCCCGGGCCTATCCCATTCTGTAGGCGAGGCCTGGCTCCCCTTCCCTCCTTGTGGGACGCCCCCCGGCAAACGGGGGGGGATTTACG
>WTGC01000044.1:0-1936 GCA_011523705.1 Chloroflexota bacterium
GCATCATTCCGTCGGTGATTTCGCCCGAGGAGGCGGATGAAGCGCGTGAAATCCTCGAAGGTCTGTTGGAGGCCGAGGCGACCGACGCCAGCCGCGCGGCACGGACACAGCGCGTCGGCGGCATCGCAGTCAAGCATCCGATCTTCGTCGAGCTTATGGCGCATCCCTTGATCGTGGCGATTTGGAAAAAGTATCTGGACGAAGATGTCATCTGCTCGACCTGGACGGCCAATACAAGTTATCCCGGCTTCGGCACGTATAAGTGGCATCCGGATTTCCCATTCCAATGGCTGAATTACCCTTGGCCCGATTCCCCGGTCAGCGGCCAGACGATTTGGCTGCTTAACGACTTTTCCGTGGAGAATGGCGGCACCGGCATCATGCCCTACAGCCACACGAAGGGGCATCGTCCGCCGGCCGACATGATTGACCAGTGGCATCCCGATGGCGAAATCCTCACCGGCGTTCGCGGCAGCGTCATGGTGTATCACGGCGCCACCTGGCATACCGCCCGACCCAACAACAGCGATAAGCCGCGCAGCGCTTTGTTGGGAATGTATACCCGTCCTTGTTATATTACGCAGGAGGATATGCTGGCGCAGTTGCGCTTCATCGCCAACCCGTCCGAAATCGTGCAGCAGCTGATGGGCGCCAAGCGTCGCCAGCCGGTCATCATCGCCAATCGGTAGCCGGCTCGGCCAGAAGCTGATGTTGGATTCGTATTGCCGGCGAGCCATTCAAGAGGAGGAGTTATTGACAAGATCAACCGGTCAAAAGACTTTCAGCCGTCGCATACCGCGATTACCATTAGGAGACAATAATGACTTTACTCAAGAGAAGCATTCTAGTCCTAAGCGTGGCAGCCTTATTGTTCGGGGCGCTTGGCGCCGTCGCCCAAGATGAGGAACTGGTCTTTGGCGATCTGCCGCGCAGCGAGACCTTCATCGTCGCCTCGCAGGCGCCGCACAACGATGTCTGGGACAGCTTCAATTACTATCAAGCCGGCACCTACAACAACGCCACTGGCTACGCCAACGTGATTCACGAGCCGGCCTTCATCACCAGCCATGATTTCCACGCCTGGCTGGCGCAATCCTGGGAATACAACGAAGACGGCACCGAAATGACGCTGGTCATCACCGAAGGCGCCAATTGGAACGATGGCACGCCCCTGACGATGGACGACTGGCTCTTCACCTTGCAATACAACAAAGATCACGCTGACAAAGGCATTTCCTGGTCGGGGTTCTTGAGGGACGTCGAGTGGCGCGCCGAGGGCAGCAGCATCATTTTCACGCTGCCGGAAACAAACTGGCGCTTTCATTACAACTTCACCGGCATCGGCACTTTCAGCCCCGTTCCGAAACATGTTTGGGAAGGTCAAGACCCAACCACCTTCAAGAATCCGAATGCGGTTCATTCCGGTCCCTACACTCTGGTCAGCAGCAATCCCGACACCCGCACGACGATTTGGGAGCGGCGCGATGACTATTGGGATCCGGACCGACTGCCGGCGCCGAAATATCAAGTCTGGCTGAAGCGGCCCGAAGCAGATGTGGCCGTCTTCGAGTGGGAAGAGGGCAACTTTGATCTGGGGCGTATGCCCTTCAGCACCATGACCCGGATCATGAGCTCGAATCCGCATATCAAGCCGCTGGTGCATCAGGACCCCTGCCCGCGCGCGCTCATCTTCAACACGCTGAACCCGCCGCTGGATGACAAGCTGTTCAGGCGCGCTTTGGGCCTGCTGTTGAATCGCCAGGCGGTGGCTAACCTGGCGAACGTGCCCGGCTATGTAACGCCAGTGCTTTGGCCGAATCTGGGCGAGCCTGACGAGCGCTATTACGACGCGGCGGCGGCTGAGGAATTCCAGGTGACCACTTTTGATCCGGAGGCGGCGGTAGCGCTGCTGGATGAAGCCGGTTATCCGCTCGTG
>WTGC01000044.1:1946-23492 GCA_011523705.1 Chloroflexota bacterium
AAACAAAGATGGGGAGCCTATTTCGCTCGACGCGCTCTACATCGATATCGGCAACCCAGCCTGGACGGTCTGGTCTTGGCTGCTGGCAGAGCAAGCGGAGCTGGTCGGCATCGAGATCAATCCGCGTCTGCTCGATATACCAACCTTCTTTACGCAGCTGCCCAACGGCGAGTTTGACATCGTTTTCCGCTGGTTCTGTGGCAACTTGCCCGGTGACCCCGTGCAAATGTTTGACGGCCTGCATTCCGACAATGCCGTGCCAATCGGCGAGCGCGCGGGCGGCGTCCCCGGCCGCTACAGCAACCCGGATATGGACGCGCTGATTGAGCAGATCAGAACCGCTGACCCGGCCTCCGAGGAAGCGCAGGAGCTCTTCCGACAGGCTTATCGAATCTGGGCCGAGGATGCGCCTTACGTGACGCTGTTCGGCGAGAATGAAGGTGTCGTCTTCAATAGCGAACACTGGACGGGCTTGGCAGTTGGACAGGCTTGGGTGCACTGGACGCCAGCCGCGCGCCAGATCATCGACTTCCTGGAACCGGCCGGCGATATGTAGGTTGTTGCAAGTTCGCGTAATTTACTGTGATAAGTAATTTCGAGTAAGTCATGCGAATTCTAACCCCCTCTAAATCTCCCCCAGTAAACTGGGGGAGACTTGCTAACTCAGCGTCGTTCTCCCCTTCCCTAGTTCACTGGGGAAGGGGCCGGGGGATGGGGCTATTAACGCTGATGATGGCGGCGCTAGATTCGCCAAATGACTGAGAACACGAGCGCTGCGCAACAGCAAGATGCCGGACGGCGCGAAGTCTTCCACTATGCCCTGCGCCGTTTCGGCGTCTACTTCTTCACCCTCTGGGCAGCGATCACCGTCGCCTTCTTCATTTTTCGCCTGGTGCCGGGCGACCCGATGAATATCCTTCTCGGCAATTTGACGCGCGCCGAAGGGCGACAGCGAGACGCAGAAGAAGAAGAGGTGCTCATCGCCCATTTCCGTCGGGTCTTCGGCATGGACGAGCCGCTGCCGTTGCAGTACCTCAACTACCTGCGCAAGGCAGTCCTGGGCGGGCTCGACTTGGGACCGTCCTTCGTCGAATATCCTGCGCCGACGAAGGACCTCGTCTTCCGCCGAATGCCCTGGACGATTGGCATCTTCACTACATCGGTGCTGCTCGCCTGGATTGTCGGCACCGGCTTGGGCGCGCTCATCGGCTGGCTGCAGCGCAGCCGGCTGTCGAAGCTGGCGGTGGTGATCTCGACGCTGTTGCAGATCACGCCGGTTTATCTGGTCGCCTTGGGTTTGATCATTTACGTCGGCTACACCTGGCGCATTCTGCCGGCCGGGGGACCCTATGCCCGGCATCTGCAGCCGGAATGGACCTGGGAGTTCATCAGCAGTCTGCTGACGCATGCCGTCTTGCCCATGCTCTCCAATATAATCGTGATCGGCGCCGGTTTCACGCTGGGCATGCGCGCGCTCATGATCAGCGTGCTCGGCGAGGATTACCTGACCTTCGCCCGCGCCAAGGGTTTGTCGCCCTTCACCGTGCTCAGGGATTACGCCTTCCGCAACGCCTTGATCCCGCAAGTGACGGCTTTGGCCATCATCGTCGGCGCGACTTTGAACGGGACTTTCATCATTGAAGTGCTGTTCCAACTGCCGGGCTTGGGCACGCTCTTCGTCCAGGCGATGGGCTTGCGCGATTTCAACACCATGCAGGCGGTTGTTCTCTTCTCCATCTTCGCCGTCCTGACGTTGACCTTGATCGTCGATCTGGCGCTTCCCTTGCTTGATCCGCGCATCCGGAGGACGGCATGAGGAATCCCAGCATCATCATTGGTCTGATTATGCTGGCGCTGATCGTGGTGGTGGCATTGGCCGGTCCGGCGCTTGTCAGCCAGTGGCTCTTCCCGGGCGAACGTCCGGGCATGCGCGGCAGCTACCGCCCCTACCAGCTCGATTCGGCGCAACATCCCATCGGCACCGACGGCGACGGGCGCGACGGGTTGATGGTGTTCGTGTCCAGCATTTGGCCATCGTTGCAAATTGGTGTCATCGCCGGCGCCACCTCCACCATCCTGGGCGTCGTGATCGGCTTTCTGGCAGGCTATGCCCGCGGGCGGCTCGATACGCTCGCGCGCATATTGATAGACATGGTGCTGGTCATTCCGACGCTGCCGCTGCTTTTGATGCTGGCCGCTTATATTGAACGCTGGGACCTGTACAAGCTGTCGCTGATACTCGGGATATTCGGCTGGTCCTTTGTGGCGCGCGTCATCCGGCCGCAGGTGCAAAGCCTGCGCGAACGCAGCTATGTCGATCTGGCGGTGCTCTCGGGCGAGAATCCATTGGAAATCATCTTCCTGGAATTGCTGCCGCCCCTGCTGCCTTATATCGGTTATGTCTTTTCGCTCAGCATCGTCGGCTCCATGCTGGCTGAAGCCGGCTTGCAGATCATCGGCTTGGGCGCGGGCGGCTTGCCGACGCTCGGCTTCATGATCGCCAAGGGATTCCGCGAGAGCGTCATCGCCATCGGCTTGCTGGGCCAGATGCTGCTGCCAGCCGGCGCCCTGATCTACGTCTTTCTGGCGCTGAACCTGATCAATACCGGGCTGGACGAGGTTTTCAATCCGCGCTTGAAAAAGACGATCGAGGGCGGCGAATAATGCCCGCCCTATTGCAGATCCGCGGGCTGTCGGCTGGTCTGCAAGGTCGCCGTTCAGTTACGCAGGTGGTCAGCGAGGTTGATCTCGATGTGCAGGCGGGCGAGATCCTCGGCGTCGTTGGAGAATCCGGCTGCGGCAAGAGCACGCTCGCGGCAGCGATCATGCGTTTGCTGGCGCCGCCGCAGGTGCTGCAGTCCGGCGCCATGATCCTGCGGCTTCCGGATGGAAAGTCCTTTGATCTGCTGGAACTCTCTGACCGTGACTTGCGCCATTTGCGTTGGCGGCACTTTTCTTACATCCCGCAAGGCTCGATGAACTCTCTGAATCCGGTACTGCGGGTCGGGCGACAGATGATGGACACGCTGATTCAGCACGGCCTCTCGAGCGACGAAGCGGTCGCCCGTTCGATCGAAGCCCTCGAATTGGTCAATTTGGAGCCCAGGCTATTAGAGAGTTATCCGCATGAATTGAGCGGAGGAATGCGTCAAAGGGTCATCATTGCGGCGGCGGTGAGCTTGCAGCCAGCCCTCATCGTTGCTGATGAATTGACGACGGCGCTGGATGTGGTCACGCAGCGCCAGATCTTGCAGGAATTGGCGAGCATCCGCGATGAGCTGGGCGCGACGATCATTCTCATCACGCACGACATGGGCGTCGTCGCGCAGATCGCCGACCGGGTCGCCGTCATGTACGCCGGCAAGATCGCCGAGCTGGGAGCGGTGAACGATATCTTCGAGGCGCCGCGCCATCCCTACTCGCAGGGCTTGATCGGCTCCATCCCGCGCGAGAGCGGTCAACGGGTCGAGGGCTTGCCCGGCGAAGCGCCCAGCCCCTGGAACTACCCGTCCGGCTGCCGCTTTCATCCGCGCTGCCCCAAGGTCTTCGCGCCTTGCGGCGAGCAAGCCCCCCTACTGCTGGCGCAAGATTCCGAGCGCTGGACCGCTTGCCATTTGTACGATGCCGAGGTCGCCGCCGATGTCTGACCTCTTGCTGGTGGAGAATCTGCGACAGGTCTTCGGCGGGCGCAACCAAACCGTTGCCGTGGATGATGTTTCCTTTCGCATTCCGGCGGAACCGACGATCGTCAGTCTGGTCGGCGAGAGCGGCAGCGGCAAATCGACGATCGCCCGCATCATCTTGGGCTTGCTAAAGCCGACGGCCGGGCGCGTTCTTTATGACGGCGCCGATATCTTCCGCCCTGGTCGCCAGTGGAATCGCAGATTCCGCAGCGAAGTGCAGGCGGTTTTCCAGGATCCCTACAGCGTTTACAACCCGGTGTATCGAGCGGAGCGCGTGCTGAAGCTGGTCATTCGCAAGTTCCGGCTGGCCAAGACCAAGGCGGAAGCGCAAGCGCTGATGGAGGAGGCGCTGTGGGCGGTCGACCTGCGCCCGGAAGAAGTGCTGGACCGCCACCCGCATCAATTGAGCGGCGGCCAGCGCCAGCGTCTCATGCTGGCTCGCGTATACTTGATGCGCCCCCGCTTCATCGTCGCCGACGAGCCGGTATCGATGATCGACGCCGGCATGCGCGCCTCCTTCCTAAATATCCTGCTGGATTTCCGCGACCGGCATGGGATATCCACCCTGTTCATCACCCATGATCTGTCGACGGCGATGTACCTGGGTGGCGAGATGATCGTGCTCTACCAGGGGCGCATCATGGAACAAGGCGAGACGCGGGCGGTGATGAACACGCCCATGCATCCCTACGCCCAGCTGCTCATCAGCTCGATTCCGAGGCCCGACCCGCGCCAGCGCTGGGAGGAGGACCTGTCCTCCGCGCCCCTGGCTGAAATTGAAGAGTTCGGCGAGATCGGGGCGGCCGGCGCAAGCGTTCGCGACCGCTGTCTCTTCGCCAATCGCTGCCCGCAGGTCATGGACCGGTGCCGGCGCGCGCGCCCCGCTTTGCAAGCGCCGGGCATAGATGATGCGTCAGCAGCCGGGCGCGAGGTCGCCTGTTATCTTTATGATTGATCGTCGCCGGCCCAAGATGAAATGGTGGGGCGATCCATTGCGTCGCCCGTCGACATTTATTTCTCAAACAGGCGGGCGATTCACAGAATCGCCCCTACAAGGTTCACAATTGATGTGATTTCGTACGGGCGAGCGACGGTCAGTGTCTACGCGACCCGGCGGTGTGCCCCTGCAAGATCCACTAAGCATCTCGGTTCAATGGTTGATGGCGAGCGGGAATACGATGAATACACTTTCACTAAGCGGCGCGGACTGGTATATCCACGAGGACGCTGAGGGCAAGGGCGAGGCGCTCGGGATGCACTCAAAAGACGTGCCCGGCGGCGGTTGGATCCCCGCCACCGTGCCGGGCAATATCCAGGCGGACCTGGAAGCGGCGCATGAACTGAAACCGCTCTGGTACGGCGCCGGCGACCCGCGTCTGGCCGACGCAGCAAAGAAAGATTGGTGGTATCGCCGGGATTTCGATGTGCCGCGGGAATTCGCCAACAAGCGACTTAAGCTGGTATTCGACGGCGTCGATTACGCCTGCGATGTCTGGCTGAACGGCCAGCGCTTGGGCGCTCATGCCGGCATGTTTCGCCGCTTTGCATTTGATGTGGCTGGCATCGTCGAGCCGGGCGCGGTCAATCAGTTGGCGGTCAAGATTGAGCGCATACCAGCGGAACTCGCGCATATCCTGGCGGCCTCGGATGGCGCAATGAGCGGCGGCGGCGAAAACTACCCGCAAGAGTGGGGTCCTGATTTCTTCGTGGTCGGCATTAACCAGACCAGGCAGCTGCTGAAAGACCTTAAAAGCCCGACCAATTACGGCTGGGACTGGGGCGTGAATGTCTATACGCTCGGCATTTGGCAGGACGTATGCCTGGAAGCGGGGGGAGACGCCCGCATCGAATGGCTGCAAGTCCGGACGGAACTGAGCGGCGATCGGCGTTCGGCGGCGGTCAAAGTCAAGCTGGAGATTGACAGCCCGCGCACATTGGATGCTGTGGCCACCGTCCGCATTAATGGGTATGGAGAAGCGCAAGAAGCAGAGATTCAGGCCACGCTGCCTCAGGGTGCAACCAGCGTCGAGTTGGAGCTTACTTTGCCTGACCCGGCGCTGTGGTGGCCCCTGGGTCAGGGCGACCAGCCGCTTTATTCGCTGGAGGCGCGGCTGCTGGAATCGGGAAACGGCGAATTGCTTGACAGGCGCTCAACCCGCTTCGCTGTGCGCGATATCCACTGGGAACAAGTGGAAGGCGCGCCCGCCGATTTCATCAACCCATATCAACTTGTCATTAATGGTCGACCGGTGCGCATGATCGGCTCGAATATCTTGCCGCCGGATTTGCTCTTCGGGCGCATGGACGAGCGTGGACCACGGCTCATCCGGCTGGCGGCCGCCGCAGGCATGAATACATTGCGCGTCTGGGGCGGCGGCGTATTCCCCAGCGAAGCGATGCTCGACCTGGCTGACGAACTTGGCGTCATGCTATCGCAAGAGTTCCCTATGTCGAGTTGCCGACCGGAGACTGACGCCATCTTCATGGGCAACCTCGAGCGGACGATCCGCCAGCTGGTCAAGCGCTATCGCAATCACCCCTGCATCATCGAATGGACCGGCGGCAACGAGATGTGGTGGTATCAGGGCGATGACCACGCCGCGCTGCACCTGCTAGAGCGCATCGTCGCCGAGGAGGACGACCGCCTGTTCCGCGCCACCTGCCCCATCCAGGGCGCGCGCCATAGCCCCTGGCACTACGACCCCGAAACGCATTACGCGCACTACGATGACGAAGACCTGCTCGATACCGGCTGGCGCCGTGGCGAAAACAAGATGATGCGATACGGCGAGTTCGGCTGTCATTCCATCGCCAACTTGGAGGTCTGGCAGCGCGAGATTCCGCCGGCACATCACTGGCCCGCATACGACGAGGACAGTCCGGTACTGATTCGCAAGAATGTTGTGCAGGCGGTTTTCACCAAAGAGCATTGGCTGATGAAATCCATCCTCGAGTCCCTCTTCGGGCGGGTCGATTCGCTGGAAGCGCTGGTGGAAGCGGGACAATATCTGGGCGCGCACGGGCTGCGTTACGCGGTGGATGCCTTGCGGCGCCGGGGCCGACGCATCGGCGGCATCACCACCTGGGTATTCAACGAGCCCTGGCCCAATGGCGGCGGTCCCTATCTGGTCGATTATGACGGGCGGCCGTTGATGACCTACGACTTCCAGAAGCAGGCTTTGGCGCCCCTCAGCCTTTCGCTGAAACACGATTCTAACCTATACGACCCTCGTGCCGGGCTGGACGTGGAATTGTGGCTGGTCAGCGACGCGCCTGAGCCGGCAGCCGACCTGAGCTGGCGCTGGCTTCTGCGCGACGCGGTAGGACATGTGCTAGCGCGGGATGAAGGCGCCGCCTCAATTCAGTCAATTCAGGCGCTGCAGCTGGGCGCAATCCGATCCGGTCCGCTCGCTGATGAGGCGCATGGCTTGCTATTCGCCGAATTGCAGCTTTACGACGGCAATGGCCGTTTGCTGACAGAACGCCTGCACATTTTTGGCTCGGCCGATGGGCCGGCGCCCCTGGCCGGTCTGGTATCCGGCGCTGCGCCTGGGCCGGCGCGAACAACGCTGGAGGCGCGTATTCGCTTAGCGCAGCAGCAGAACCAGCGCGAAAGCCTTCAAATCGAACTGACCAACACGGGAGATATGACAGCGCTTATCTGCGAGCCACATCCCCTGCTCGCCTACCGCACCGACCTCGACATCGAGAACAATCACGCTTTCATCCCGCCCGGCGAGACGCGCCTCATCACGATTAACGCGCCCGTCAATTCGCCGACGGGTCTCACGCTGGCGCAGACTGGTTGGCGTTTATCATGCTGGAACGCCGACGAGGTCGTAATCGAGCCAAGCGACGAAGTGCTCTTCTCGATCGGAAGACGAGATACAATGACCCGCGAATTCGCCGGATACGACGACCTGGCGCATATCGACGGCATGACCGCTGTCGACATCAAGGGAGAGCGACCAGACCCATCCGCCTTGCCCTTGCTGATGACGAGCAATCGACGGGTCCGTCTTAGCTTTGCCGTGAAGCCGGGCTTTGCCGGTCCCGCCCGCCTGCGCTTGCATACCGCTGATCAGGCAAATGCGCCCGCGCCACAGTTGGAGGTAAGGGTCAACGGTCGGCGCTTTGAGGCGACGCTGCCGAGCGGGTTGGGCATCCAAACCAGCGACCCCGCCCACCTCGCCTTCCCTTGTACAGCCGAAATTGAGCTGCCCGACGGGACGCTCGCAGATGGCGAAAACAGACTCGAGATCCGTGTTCAGAACGAAAGTTGGTTCAGCTGGGATGCGATCGACTTGGTTAAATGCGCCAATTGAATCGGCCGGCGCCCACCGACAGCTTGTCGCCCTCAATAGGTCGCGCGGCCGCCGGAGAGATCAAATACAGCGCCGGTGTTAAACGAGGCTTCGCCAGACACAATCCAGCACGCGATCGCCGCCGTTTCCTCCACCGTACCCAGCCGACCCATGGGAATCCTGTTGGTCATATAAGCGAGCGCTTCGTCCGACGCGTCCGAGAGCAGCGGGGTATCAACCAGAGCGGGCGCCAATCCATTGACGGTAATCTTTGTATGCGCAACCTCTTTCCCAATGGCCTTCACCAGACCAATCACGCCCGCCTTGGAAACGGAGTAGCCAGCCATCCCGGGGTTGCCCTCCTTGCCCGATATTGAGGCGAGCAGCAAGATTCGCCCGTAGCCCCGAGGCAGCATCGCCCTAAGGGCATATTTGGTGATCAGGAATGAGCCAATTAGATTCGTGTCCAAGACTTTGCAAAACGAGGCCAAATCGTACTCGTCTATGTTGGTGGCAGTCACCCCGACAATCCCGGCGCAATTCACCACTACATCAAGGCGACCGAATTGTTCCTCTGCGAATCGTATCAGCCGGCGGGCTTCAGCTTCGCTAGAGACATCCGTTCGCAACGTGGCGACGGGACCGGGCAAATCGCCCAGCGCGCCCTGCGTCTTTGCCAGCGCCCGCTCGTTGATATCCGCCAGAATGACCGTGCCGCCTTCTTGCGCAATGCGCTTGCCGATTCCCAATCCGATTCCGCTGCCGCCACCGGTGACAATGGCGACTTGTCCTCGAAATCGGTTTTCGAATATCATGCTGCCTCTCTTGTCTCATCGACTCTGAAACATCGGCTAAACCGATGTCGTGGCTGGCCAAAGCCAGTGACGATGCCAACTGACAAGAGCGCGAAGCTTCGCCTGACGATTATGCCAGCTGCTTCTTGACAGCCGCTTCGTCCAGCTCAATGCCCAAGCCCGGTCCGGTCGGCGGCTTGATAAAGCCATTCTCGAAGCGAATCGGCTCTTTCAGAATATCATTGTGCAGCCCGGCGCCGTTGTATTCCTGGATCAAGAAGTTGGGCGAGCAGGTGTCAAGCTGCACGGCCGCGGCCGCGGCGACCGGCCCGCAATACATGTGAGGCGCGATCATGGCGTAGTGCGCTTCAGCCATGCCGGCGATTTTCTTCGCCTCCAGGATGCCGCCACACTGCCCAACATCCAACTGCAGAATCTGCGCCGCTTGCTTTTTCAATAATTGGGCAAATTCAAACTTGGTCACCAGCCGTTCGCCGGTGGCGATCGGGATGCTGGTATGGGCGGCCACGCGCGCCATCTCGTCGATATTCTCCGGCGGCACTGGCTCCTCGAACCAGAAGGGACTGAACTCCTCCAGCTCTTTGGCTACGCGTATGGCGACGGCGGTGCTGAACTGACCGTGCGTGCCGATGCCGACTTCGAGCTCGTCGCCGACGGCATCGCGAATCGCCCGGAAAATCTTGGCCACGTGCCGGATCGTCTTCAACGAGAAGTCGCGCGGCTGTGGAAAGAGCGGCGTAAAGGGATCGAGCTTGCAGGCGGTATTGCCCGCTTCCACCAGCTTGATGGCAATCTCGCCGGCTTTCAGCGGGTTCTCCCAAATGCCTGCGGTAGGCATGTAGGCATAGGCGCGCAATTGCTCGTGGACCTGCCCGCCCAATAGATTGTAAATCGGCTGATTTGTCGCCTTGCCGACGATATCCCACAGCGCCATTTCGATCGCGCTGAGCGCCGGCGTCATGTACAAGCTGGGGTGGCGCCAATCGTGCCGCGAAGCGTAGATCGTCTGCCATATACGCTCGATATGGAAGGGGTTGTTGCCGATGACAAACTGCTCGCAGAAGTCCTCGATCATGCTGATCGCCGGGCCCAGATTGGCAGCGTGCATCGTCGGTCGCTCGCCCAAGCCGATGATGCCTTCATCGGTCGTTAGCTGCAAAAACAGCCAGTGCCGCCCGCCGATATAGGGCTCAATGTTGCGGACGAGGATCGTTTCGACGCCCGTTACTTTCATCGTTCTTGTCTCCTATGCCAGACTAGTAGTTCTCTGATTCGCGCCGGTCAGTGCCGGAAACTAATCCACAATCGCCTGATTCGCCAAAACGCGCAACTCGCGCCGAATAGGATAAGATGACGACGGCATCAATTGGGTGAGGAAGATCGCGGTCATAGCCTCGCGCGGGTCGATCCAGAAGGTCGTGCTGGCCGCGCCGCCCCAGCCAAACTCGCCCGGCGAGCCCAGAATCTGCGCCGCCATCGGGTCAAGCAAGACATAGCCGCCCAAACCAAAGCCGACGCCATCGTGGCGCGTCTGCGTGTCGATTCCTGCGCGACGCCGATTATGTCGAGCGCCGAGGCCCATGCCGACGCCTTCCGCGCGCGTTTCGCTGTGGAGGAGGTAACCCATACCGGTCAGATCTATGTTGCCCGGCAGATGGTTGCTGGTCATCAGCTCAATTGTCTTGCGCCCGAGGATGCGCGCGCCCTCTAATTCGCCCTTGTTGAGCAGCATCTGCGTAAAGCGCAGATAATCGCTCGCAGTCGAGACCAGCCCGCCGCCGCCGGAACACAGCTTGGGCTCGGACAAATAGGCGCTTTCTCTCGGACTGTCGATGAGGCGAAAGCCAGCGCCATCACGCTCATAGTTGGCGGCAAAGCGGTCGACTTGATTAGGCGAAACCGAAAAGCCGGTATCGACCATGCCCAGCGGCGCCAGGATCTCCTCAGCGAAGAAGCGAGCCAGCGACTGGCCCGAAATGACTTCGATGATGTAACCGAGGACATCAGTAGCCACGCTGTAATTCCAGCGCGTCCCCGGCGAAAACAGCAAGGGCAGCTCACTCAGACGCCCGACGAAATCCCCCAGCGTCATGTCGTCACCAAGCAAGTCGCGCGCGCGATACATGGCGTCGACGGGATGGGCGTGTAAATGGCCATAGGTCAAGCCCGAGGTATGGGTCAGCAAGTCGCGGATGGTCATCTCGCGCTCGGCCGGCACGGTGAGGCAACTGTCGGCGTCGCCGGACTCGAAGACTTCCAAGCGCTCGAAGCCAGGAATATATGCTGAGGCTGGGTCATCCAACTGCAGCAGACCCCGCTCGTAAAGCATCATCAACGCGACCGACGTGATGGGCTTGGTCATGGAATAGATGCGAAAGATCGTATCTTCTTCGACCGGCCGGCCCGCTTCGACATCGCGGGCGCCATAGCGATGGAGATAAGCCGCTTGCCCGCGGCGGGCAACGATGACGAGATAACCCGGAATCAGCCCCTCATCAACATAGCGGTTGAAATGCGCGGCTATTCTCTCAAGCCGATCCGCCGACAAGTCGACAGTTTCAGGCGGCGATAATTCGATCATTATGTGCAATCCTGATTCTGACTGTAGGCATTTTAGAGACTATACACGCATCCTGCCTGTCTGCGAGACCGCGAGGCGAATGAGGTGCATATTGTTGAACATATTCTCCCAATATGATATTGTAGAATTAGGTTGTCTGTAACAACAATCGACGCGCTGTCCTTCACCCTGTGCAAGGGTTCGGTGAAGCGTGCAGTGTTCCATATCCAGAAAAGGGAAGTTATACGATGAAAGACTATGAAAGGACTTCATCTGGACGTCGGAATTTCCTGTCAACTGCGTTCGTTTTGGTTTGGGCGAGTACCATGCTTATCATCGCTCTGTTTCTGATGAGCGTAGTGATAGTGCGTTTGACAGGTTAAATGAATTTAGATCTGGGCACAATCGCAGCCCTAATTGGGTCCGTTGCCGCGTTTTTGTCGGCATTGTTCGTCTTTTACAAGTGGGCTGAAGACCAGGAAAGCGCAAAACGTGACCAGCTTCGTCGAGACATCAGCAACGAAGTGCGGGCGGAGATTTATAAGGCATTACTGGAATTAGACAGCGTACGGCTCCTAAATAGTCAAGACCAACGCGAGACCTTGAAGCGTTTAGCCGACGAGGCTGACGACCAGGCGCATGAGATTGAATCGGAATAGACGACGCACACAATCGATCTGCTGGCCGAACCCTCCATTTAAGACAAAACAAAACCCTCATAACCGTTAGCCACCACCTCTTCGCACTTTTCGACATAAGGCGGGAAGCCAGGCAAGGGCATAAAAACGCGCGGCTTGCCGGCTATGTTGTCGCCTTGATACCAGTTGTGGCAGGCTGTCCACAAGGTTTGATCGGCCACCTCGTTGACATGAGCGACCCAAGCGTCCTGGGCTTCTTCGGTCGCTTCAATGCAGGCTTGCCCATTCTCCGCCAGATAGCGTATGCAATCGGCCACCCACTCCACGTGCTGCTCGATTGCCACCATCATATTGGTCAGCACCGATGGACTGCCGGGACCGGTGATTGTAAAGAGGTTGGGGAAGCCGGGTACCTGAAGCCCCAGGTAATTGACCGGACCGACCGCCCATTTGTCGCGCAGTGCCAGCCCGTCGCGCCCGCGAATGTCAATCTTCAGCAAGGCGCCGGTCATGGCGTCGAAGCCGGTTGCCAGCACGATGATATCGAAGTCATAATCCGCCTCGCCGGTCCGGATGCCAGTCGGCGTGATCGCCTCAATTGGCGCCGCGTTGATATCGACCAGACGCACATTGGAACGATTGTAGGTTTCGAAATAGCCGCTGTCCATGACCGGGCGCTTGCAGTGGATGGTGTATTCGGGAATGAGCGCCTCGGCGACGGCCGGGTCTTTTACAATTTCGCGGATCTTCGCGCGCACGAAATCGGCCGCCATTTCGTTGCTTTCCAGATCGACCGTGATGTCGTTAAAGCTGCCGTAGAAGGCGAAGCCCCCTTCTTGCCAGCGTTCTTCAAAGATGCGCTGGCGTTCTTCCTCGGCGACCGCTTTGGCCGAAATGTCATTCGGGAGCATATGCGACATCTGGGCGCCCGGCTGCAAACGATTGCGGGCGCGGAAGCCAGCATAATCCGCTTTGATCTGCGCCACCAATTCGGGATCGGCGGGCCGGTTCTGCGCCGGAATCGACCACTGTGGCGAGCGCTGGAAGACGGTGAGCTGCGCCGCCTGCTCGGCGATGACCGGGATCGCCTGCACGCCCGACGAGCCGGTGCCAATGACGCCGACCCGCTTGCCGCGGAAGTCCACGCCTTCCTGAGGGAAGCGCGCTGTGTGATAAATGGGTCCGCGGAAGCTCTCCATCCCCTCTATCGGCGGCACATTCGGCTCCGACAGGCAGCCGGTCGCCATGATCAGGAATTTGGCGAGTAGCTCAGCCCCGTCATCGGTGGAGACGCGCCAGTGCTTGGACGCTTCATCAAATGTCGCCGCTTCAACGCGCGTGTTAAAGCTGATATCGGGTCGCAGATTGAAGCGATCGGCGACGTGCTTGAGGTAGGCCAGGATCTCTGGCTGGCTGGGATAGCGCTCGGGCCATTCCCATTCCTGCTGGAGCGCTTCATCAAAGCTGTAGGAATACTCCAGCGTGTTGGTATCGCAGCGCGCGCCGGGATAGCGATTCCAGTACCAGGTGCCGCCCACATCCGACGCCATCTCAATCACGCGTGCCGAAAAGCCCATCTCCCGCAGGCGATAAAGCATGTACAAGCCCGAGACGCCGGCGCCAACAATGATGACATCGTATTGCTCAGCTGATTGCATGTCCATTTTCTTTACGCCATTCTCAGATTGAGCGTCTAATTCATTATAGAGCCGCCAGCGACCACAAGCGAAATTCCTGTTACGTTTTCGGCGCGCGTCAGATAAAGCGCCGCTTCCGCCATATCCTCGGGCGTCTGTCCACGACCCAAGGGAATTGTATCGCGATTGACAGCGCTAAAGGTGTCTTCAACGTTGTCAGTGCCGTATCGGCGCTGCAGCCGCTCGGACGCCGAAAGATGATCGTACCACATGGATGTATCGACATTGCCCGGGCAGATGGCGTTCACGCGGATATCGAATTCGGCCAGCTCAGCCGCCATCGACTGGGTCAAGGAGATCGCGGCGAATTTGGAGGCGCAGTAAGCGCCCATATCAGGATATCCCTGCTTGCCCGCGACCGAGGCGATATTGATGATGTGGCCGCCGCGCGCTTTCAAGTGGGGCAGCGCCGCCTGCGACAGCAGGAAGATGCCCTTGACATTGACCGCCAAGATGCGGTCCCAATCGCGCTCGGCAAAGTCGACCAGCGGTCCCGACTGTATGACGCCGGCGTTGTTCACGATGATATCAATGCCGCCGAAAGCTTCAACCGAACCTTCAACGAGCCGTTGGCAGGAGGCGCGGTCTGAAACGTCGACTTCGAGCGCCAGGCAAGTACCTCCCCGCTCACGGATATCAACTGCAGCCGTCGCCAGATCCCCTAAAGTGGCGAGCTTGTAGTTCCAGGGCCCCGCCCTTTCGGCCGCCACCGAGCCCAAGTCCGCCAGCACGACGCTAGCGCCCTCACGGGCGAAGGCCTCGGCGATGCCGCGCCCGATGTCGCGGGCGGCGCCGGTGACGATGACGGTCTTGCCTTGAATTTCCATCAGCGTAGATCCGGCCTCACGACAGGCCAATCCCATTGCCGCCATCCACAGAAAGCGAGATGCCGGTGACGCTGTCGGCGCTGGCCAGATACAAGGCGGCTTCGGCGATCTCCTCCGGCGTCTGCCTGCGCCCCAGCGGCGCCGTCGCTTGCACAAAGGCGTCGAAAGCCTCTTCCAGAGATTGGCCTTCGTATTGCTGCAGCCGGTGCAAGACGAGGTAATCGAATTGCATGGACGTGAAGACGTTGCTTGGGCAGATGGCGTTCACCCGAATGGCGCGATCCGCGAGCTCGGCCGCCATCGACTGCGTCAAGCCGATCACAGCCGCTTTGGAAGCGCAGTAGGCGCTGTTGTATGGCGAGCCTTTTTTGCCGGCGTTTGACGCGATATTGATGATGAGCCCGCCTCGCTCTTCCAGGTGAGGCAGCGCCGCCTGCGACATCAAGAAGACGCCCTTGGCGTTCACCGCGAAGATGCGATCCCATTCGGACTCGGCAAAGTTGGCGATGTTGCCCAGCTTTATCACTCCGGCATTGTTCACGATGATATCTAGACGGCCGAAAGCCTCCACCGACTCTTGCACCAGGCTATGACAGGAAGCGCGGTCCGATACATCGACCTCAAGCGTCGCGCAGGAGCCGCCTCGCTCGCGGATTTTCTTCGCCGCGCTGGCCAATTCCGATTCAGGGGATAGACCGTAGTGCCAGCTGGCCGCCGGATTATTCGCCAGCGAGCCCAAATCAGCCAGCACAACGTTTGCGCCATCCGCAGCGAAAGCTTCGGCGATGGCACGCCCGATGCCGCGGGCGGCGCCGGTGACGAGAACCGTTTTGCCTTTAATCTTCATCCGTTCTTTATGCCCTTTACGAGACTCCGATCCCATAGCCGCCGTCCACCACAAGCGATATGCCCGTTACATTATCGGCGCGCGACAGATAGAGCGCCGCTTCCGCCATATCTTCGGGCGTCTGTCCACGACCTAGGGGGATCCTATCGCAGTTGAAGGCGTCAAATGCCTCTTCAACGGTCTCAGTCTCATAGTGTTGCTGCAGCCCTTCGGAGCTTGCAAGGTGAGCGAAAGTCATGGCGGTATCGACATTGCCTGGGCAGATAGAGTTGACGCGAATATCATATTCGGCCAGCTCAGCCGCCATCGACTGGGTTAAGCTGATCGCGGCGAATTTCGAGGCGCAGTAGGCGCCAATCTCGGCGTATCCTTGTTTGCCCAAGACCGAGGCAATGTTAATGATATGGCCGCCACGCTCTTTCATGTAGGGAAGCGCCGCTTGCGACAGCAAGAAGATGCCCTTGACGTTCACGGCGAATATGCGGTCCCAATCGCGCTCGTCAAAGTCGGCTAGCGCGCCAGCCCTCAGAACGCCGGCATTATTCACAACAATGTCCAAAACGCCGTAGGCTTCCAGCGATTTTTCAACCAGGTTTTGACAGGAGGCGCGGTCGGAGACGTCGACTTCAAGTGCTGCGCAGGAGCCGCCGCTTTCGCGGATGTCCTTCGCCGCGTTTGCCAGTTCCGATTCGGGCGAGAGCCCATAATGCCAGCCGGCCGCTGGTTGATGCGCCAGCGAGCCCAAGTCTGCCAGCACAACGTTTGCGCCTTCCGCAGCATAGGCAGCGGCGATGGCGCGTCCGATGCCGCGAGCGGCGCCAGTGACGAGAACGGTCTTGCCTTCGATCTGCACCTGAGTCTCTCGATCTCGCAAGGGCTGCGGCGACATCCAAGCGCTTAGGTCAAATCCAAAACGCTGCGAGCGACCTAGCCCCGTCCCAACGCGGCGAAAGCCTCATTGACTTCTTCGAGCGGATAGACGCGCGTCACCAATTCATCCAGTTTCAGCTTGCCGGCTTTGTACAGGCTCAGGATGCGAGGAAAGTCGATGCGCGGATTGCAGCTGCCATAGAGCGAGCCGATGACCATCTTCTCAGGACCCAATATCTTGCAGTCAAAATCAATCGGCGTGTTATCGGGACCGTGCCCGACGAAGACCGTGACGCCCCGCCGCCGCGTGCACAAAATAGACTGCGTGTAGGGCTCCGGCGCCAAGCCGATGGCTTCAAAGGCGTAGTGCACGCCCTTGCCATCCGTCAGTTCTTTGATCGCCTCAACCGGATCCGCCTCGGCCGAATTGACCGTGTGCGTCGCGCCGAACTGCCGGCTCATTTCGAGTTTATTGTCCAGGATATCGATGGCGATGATCGGCTCCGCCCCGGCAATGGCCGCGCCCTGGATCACGTTGAGGCCCACGCCGCCGCAGCCGAAAACGGCGACCGACTTGCCGGCTTGCACCCGGGCGGTGTTCAATGCCGCGCCCACGCCGGTCATCACCCCACAGCCGACCAATGAAGCCTGGGCGAAGGGAATCTCGCGGTCGATCGGGATGGCGATGTCCTGGGGCACGATGGTCTCGGTGCTGAAGGTGCCTATCGCGTTCATGCGTTTCATCGGGCGTCCGCCTTCGGCGAATCGCGGCTGGCCGCTGTGGTCCCAAGGCTCTTCACAAAGATTGGAATAGCCCTCCTGGCACATTTCGCAGAGGCCGCAATTGCGCATCCAGGACAGCACTACATGATCGCCTACATCGACGCCCTTCACCGCTGCGCCAACCTCCTCGACCACTCCCGCGCCCTCATGACCGAGAATCACCGGCGGCTGGTTAACATCGACCCATTCCCCTTTGACGATATGCCAATCCGAGTGGCAGACGCCGCTAGCCATCAGTCGCACGCGCACCTGATCATCAGCGATATCGGGCAAATCAAACTGCTCAATCACAAGCGGGGTATTCGCTTCATAGAGGACTGCCGCCTTCATTGCCACACTCCTTCAGCTATGTCTTCGCCAAGACCTGGATTCATACGCTGTACTTCTTAACAATATCCGGGTCCAGCTCCAAGCCCAAGCCCGGCTTGTCCGGATAGGGCGACCACATCCCATCCACCGGCTCGGGGAATTCGGTATACACCAGCTTATCAAATTCTTCAGATACACCCAAATACTCGACGATGCGCAAGTTTGGCGTGGCGCAGGTGACATGCAAATGAATCACCTGAAAGGCGTGCGGCGCCACCGGCAAGTTAAAGGCATGCGCAAGATGCGCCACCTTCATCCACTCGGTGACGCCGCCGACCCGACCGATATCCGGCTGCACGATATCGGCGCCGCCGCGGGCGATCAGTTCGCGAAAGCCGAATTTGCTGTATTCGTGCTCGCCAGTCGCCACCGGGATGTCGATAGCGCGGGCGATAGCGGCCAAGCCTTCGATGTCATCAGCCAAGACCGGCTCCTCGAACCAGCCCACGCGATATGGCTCAAACTCGCGCGCCATGCGAATCGCCTGCTTGGCATAGTAGCCATTGTTGGCGTCAATCAGGATCTCGACGTCCGCGCCAACGGCATCGCGCACGGCCGCCAGCCGCTCGATGTCCTCTCGTTCGCTCTTGCCGAAATCCACCCCCACCTTCATCTTGACCGATTTCATGCCGCGCTCGACATAGCTCATCTGCTCGGCGACCAATTCGTCGATGCTGAAATGGGTCCAGCCGCCGCTGCCGTAAATGGGGACGCTGTCGGTATAAGGTCCCAAGAGCTGGTAAAGCGGCACATTGAAGTATTTCGCCTTCAAGTCCCACAGGGCCGTGTCCACCGCCGAGATAGCGGCGAAAGCCAAGCCCTTGCGCCCCACGCCGCGCAAGCGCCAGAACATATCGTCCCAGCGCTTTTCGATGAAGAGCGGATCTTGCCCCACTAGAATCGGTTTCAGCGAATCGTTGATAAGCGCCTGTGCCGCGCGCCCGCCATCGCAGACGCCCAGCCCTTCCAGCCCCTCATCGGTGTGGATATGAACGAAGCATTGGCTTCTTCCCCGCGTCGGGTGGCGAATGGTCGCGTCCTGAATGCTGCCCAAATGCGGGATCGAGATGAATGTAGATGATACATCGGTGATTTTCATAAGCGCTTCGCTATTCTAGTGACGGTTGACAATTGATCGTTTACCGGGTCGGCTAATCCGAGGCAATCACATCGAGAATCTGCAGCAGTTTCTTGTCGCGCCATTTCTTCACTTGCTCCATATCCGTTTCAGCCAGCACTGCTTCCATCTGGGCGGTACAGAGCTTCGCCCATTCGCGCGCCAGCTCCGGCGTACGGGGCGGCGCCTCGCGCTCAACACGGGAGGGAATGTCGTCTTCCACGCTGTGGTCCAGCTTCCGGTCTACAAAGGTATCCTGCAAACCGCCGGTGCTGGTCAGCATACCGACGGCGAAAGGTCCCATCAGCGCCAGGCGCAAGCCCGGTCCGGTGCGGAATGCCAGATCAATCTCCTCAACCGTCGCCACGCCGTTGCCCACCAGCCAGAGCGCCTCGCGGTAGATCGCCGCCTGCATGTGGTTGACGATATGACCGCGGCATTCTTTGCGTGCCACCACCGGCACGCGGTCCAGCCGCGCCATGAAGTCCCGCGTTAGCGCCACTGTTTCTGCCGAGGTGGCTTCGCCCGGCACGATCTCGACCGAAGGCACGATATGCGGCGGGTTATAGGGATGCGCAACGACGCAGCGCTCCGGACGAGTCGTCGCCGCTTGAATCTCGGTCATCAACATGGCGCTCGTGCTCGATGCGAGAATGGCGTCAGGGCGCGCGAACTGGTCAAGCTCGCGGTAGATCTCGCCTTTGATCCGATAACGTTCCGGTCCGGATTCTTGTACAAAGTCGACGTCGTGAAGCGCCTCAGCCAGATCGGTCGTGGTCGTGATTCGGTTCAGCGCCGCCGCCACATCGCTGTTAGTCATGCGGCCCGCATCGACGAGGGTTTCGAAAGCGCAGTCGATCTCCCGCCGCGTCCAAGCCAAAGCCTCATCGGAGATATCGTATATCTTGACCTGGAGGCCGTGTTGGGCAAAGAGGACCGCCCATGAGAAGCCAATCGTTCCGCCGCCGACGCAGGCGACCCTGCTGATTTCCTCTGCGTTCATCGTTTGCGTTACCGCCTTTGCATATTTCATTTGAAAGCAAATTGTATCAACTTGCGCTGATTCACTCGCCGCAATCGCGCGACAAACCATCTCACATAATGCCGAAC
The DNA here is from genome assembly GCA_011523705.1 of Chloroflexota bacterium. Classification (GTDB taxonomy): domain Bacteria; phylum Chloroflexota; class Anaerolineae; order Aggregatilineales; family Phototrophicaceae; genus UBA6055. Next base: position 21,567 of record WTGC01000044.1, read on the forward strand.
TTGCGAAAAGCTTTGCTCGCGCTCATGCCCTCTTCAATCGCCCTTTGCACCAGCTTTTCGCCGCGCGCCTTCTCGATGGCGCCCGCGAAGATTTCCTCCTCCGCCTCCCGCGGCACGACCAGCACGCCATCCACATCGCCGAACACGATGTCGCCGGTGTTGATGCGCACCCTCTCAATCTCGATGGGGACGCGAAAGTCGATCACCTTGCCGCGCGGACCCTGATCCTGCGCATAAGAGCCATACGAGAACGCGGGGAAATTCTGCGCCAGAATGCCGCGCGTGTCGCGCAGGTAGCCGTCGACGACAGCGCCAGCCGCCCCCAGTTTGATGGCGCGCGTGGTCATCAATTCGCCCCAGAGCGCGTATCGCGGCGACGCGCCCGAGCAAACATAAACTTCATTCGGCTTCAGGTCATCCAGCGCCTCGAACATTAGACCGAAAGCCCGCGCCATGACGGGATTGTCTTCCGAGGACGAACGCTCTTCAAAGACATCCGCTTCCAACACGGTCATCGCCCGTCCAATGACGACCATGTCCGGGCGCAGCGGCCCGATGCACGGCGGCAAGAACTGATGCAGGAAGCCCAGCTTGTCCATGATATCGCCGACGACAGCGGTGAATAGCTCCCGCCGAGCCAGGGCGAATAATTCCACGTCGTCATTCCAGCTAACACTGGTCATGCTAAGCCTCCATCGGGGCGAGTCCACATCTATGTGTCCACATTCACATCACGGCGACGGTCGCGTTATCGATAAAGTCCCAATCCCATTCGATGCCGATGCCTGCGCCCGCTGGCGGATGCGCGTAACCCTCGGCATCAATATGCACCGGGTTCTTAATCCCCAGCTTCATCAGCGAGCTCGGGATAAGCGCCTCGAAGAACTCGCAGTTGGAAATTGCGCAACAGCAATGCAGATTGACGATCTCCAGGGCCGGGTAAATCGTGGTATGTACTTCGCAGCGCATGCCGAAGGCTTCGGCCAGATGCGCCGTCTTCATCACCGCGGTCACCCCGCCCTTCCAGGAGACATCGCTGCGCACGATATCAACCACTCCGCTGGCGATGCACTCGGCGGTCGAATAATGCGAGCCGACAAGAACCTCGGTGCCGCAAATCGGGATGTCCAGATCGCGCGTCAGCTTGCGCAATCCGTTGAAGTCCGTATCGTAGAGCGGCTCTTCAAACCAGTAATAGTCGAGCTTTTCCAGCTCGCGCCCCATGCGCAGCGCCTCTTCATAATAGGTGTGCGCCGTCACCGGGTCGGCCATCAACTTGAAGCGCGGGTCGTCGCCGATGGCTTCACGGCAGAGCCGATAAGCTTCCAGCGCCTCCTGAAAATCGCCGGGCGGGTGCAGCTTGTAGCCGTGAAAGCCCTTGCGCTTGAATTCGGTCGCTTGCTCGGCGTAATCGCTCGGCGCGTCGAGATACATAGAGCTCACATAAGTCGGAACTTTCTCGCGGCTGTGCCCGAGCAGCTTATACAGCGGCAAATCGGCGACCCGGCCGGCGATATCCCAAAGCGCGATGTCGAAAGGTCCATAGGAATAAATGGGCGTATGATGCCAGTGGCGCTCGTATCGCCGGAATTCGTGCCAATGTTTCTCGCGGGCGAAGGGATCTTTCCCCAGGAAGAAGGGCTTGAGCGACTGCGCCGCGATTGAGCCAGCCATCTCCGCGCCCATGCCAGCGAATCCCATGCTGACGCCGTCGATGCCGGCATCGGTTTTCATCGTAATCATGAGAAAGTTTAGCTCGGAGCGATGACTGTCGCGCAGTTCCTTCTCCGAGTACACCTCTTCCTGATGTTTACAAAGCCGTATCTCGATATCCGTGATCTTCATGCCGAAATCCCTTCTGTCGCCAACGCAAAGTAAACGATAACAGATTTCGCCCAATCTGTAATGCATTTGGCCTGCCAGTGT
>WTGC01000223.1 GCA_011523705.1 Chloroflexota bacterium
GCCCCTGGTTCCCCCCATAAATCCCCCCCGTTCGGCGGGGGGCGTCCAGCAAGCTAGGGAAGGCGAGATTTACCGGGAATTTCGAATACAGGCTGATGTTGCATTTTCACGACTTTTGCCAGATTACTCTGCTAAAGCGCTTGCGCCAAGAGCTTGTCGACGACACGCATGTTGTTGACGGCATCGGACGGGGCGAAACGAGGCGGGCGTCCATTGAGCAGCGCGTCCGCAAAGTCCTCGACCATCGACTGATATTGATCGACAGCAGGAATGACGTGTTCGCTATAGTTGTCGCCCTGCCAATGCCGCACGATGCCGTCGACAGCCTTGTCGATGACGAAGCTCTGCGGCACCACGATCATGCCTTCCGAGCCTTTGAGCGCGTATGTGTGCTGACCGAAGGAGCGCAGGCCGCAGTCAAAGTGCCCAATGACGCCGGAGGGAAACTCAAGCATGCCGACCAGCGTCTCATCGACTCCGCTGCGCTCGCCGAATTGGGCCGTAGCCGAGACGCGCTCCGGTTCTTCGCCGGTCATAAAGCGCATCAGATTGACGCAATAGCAGCCGACATCCATCAGCGCGCCGCCGGCCAGCGCTTTGCTCAAACGAATGTTGGCTTCGTCTGAAATGGGAAAGGTGAAACTGCTGCTGATGATTTGCAATTCGCCGATGCCGCCCGCCGCGAGGATCTCTTGCGCTTTGGCATGCTGTGGATGAAAACGGTACATGAAGGCTTCCGCCAGTAGAACGCCATGTTCCTCGAAGGCGTCGACGATGCTCTGGGCTTCGGGCGCGTCGCTGGCGAAGGGCTTTTCACTGAGGGTTGGGATGCCGGCTTCGGCGCATTTGATGCTCCACTCGGCATGCATGCTATTCGGCAGTGGATTGTAAATCGCGTCGATGCCCTCGTCTTCGAACAGCGCCTCGTAGCTGCCGTAAGCGCGCGGAATCTCATGGGCGGCCGCCCAAGCCTGCGCGCGTTCGAGCGAGCGGCTGCCGACCGCGGCGACTTCGCCATTATGCGATGCCCGAATCGCGGGGATGACGCGCCGGCCGATTCTCGCCGTGCTCAGGATGCCCCAGCGGATCTTGTCGGTCATGTTAGACTCCTTTCGCGAAAGAAGGCGGGCGACTCACAGAGTCGCCCCTACATTTTGCGCTTTGGCGGGTGTCCTGATAGCTCGCCCCTACATTTTGCGGTCTGGCGGGCGGGGGCGATCCACCGGCTCGCCCGTACAGATTACCTTGGATCCATTCAGAGCCACTTGTCGATGATTCTAGCGAGTTCGCCGCTTTCTATCAAACTTTCGAGGGCGGCATCTACGAGCTGCCAGGCGTCGGCGCGGTCGATGCGCGCGGCGATGGCGTATGGCTCGTGTGTGAGGTGCTCGTAACGCGGCGTCCAGCCGACCTGGTTCTTATCATAGAGCCGCATTGTAATGCCGTCCACGATAGCGGCGTCGGCTTGCCCAAGCCGCAGTGCATCCAGCGCGTATTGCGGCAATTCGTAAGGCAGCCTCGTAATCGACTGCCCGTCCTCTTCCCAGGCGCGGACTTGCCCCTCGGCACTGCTGGCGTATTCGTAGGCGATGCGCGCATTGGCGATCGAACTGATGTCTGAAATGGGGTCGTCCGCCGCCCAGACCAGCACGAGGCCGTTGTCGAAATAAGATCGCGTATAACGAACAGCGTCCATGCGGGCGGGATCAATGCGCAGCGCCGACACCAGGATATCGACCTGCCCGCTTATGAGCGCGTCATGCAAGGCAAAGAAGCCGATGTTCAAGAAGCGGACCGGCAGGTTCAGTTCGGCCGCGAGGGCGCCGGCGAGATCAATGTCCAGCCCGCGAACGGTATCGCCGTCGTCTAGGGCGAAGGGCGGGTAACTGGCGTCGACGCCGATGACGATTTCGCCAGCGGGGAAGGCGCTTCTGATGCTTGGAGTCCTGTCTGGGCGAAGAAGGAAGACAGTGATGGCAGCGGCCAAAGCAGCCGCCAGCGGGATGGCCAGGTAGCGCGCCTTGCCTTGGGTCAACTTTCGCGCGGCGGCGGCAGCCACAGGTTCTCATGCCTTTCCCAGCCGCGGGCGTAGTTCTGCAGCGCATAATAGATCGGCTTCATGGTGAAGTCCGCGCTGATCAGTGTGAAGTTATCGGGATAACTGAGCAGGTCAGCCGGATATCTTAGCGCCCAGATACATAATTTCTCGACCCAAGGCCAATTCGCCGCGGCGTAATTGAAAGCCTGAATCGTGTAGGCGGAACGCTGAGACGGGCGAACAGCGGCCGCCCAGCGCGGATGATCGTTCCAGCCGGATTCGGTGATGAAGGCTGGTTTATCGGCATCGCCATTTGCGATCATGAGCTCGCGCAGCAATTCAGCCCGGCGGAAGTTCAAGCGCTTCGGGGCTGGCGCGGCGGCAGGCGGATCGCGGAAGCCGTAGGTGTGGATGGCTAAGGCGTCAAAGTATGCGGCGGCGCCGGCTTGGTACATCTCGGTCAGAAAATCGAGTTCGTTTAAGCCAGCGGCGCTGCCCGGCTGCTCCAGCGTGGGCGCCAGGGCGCCGGCGAGCACTTGCGCGTCCGGATTTGCCGCCTTTATTTGCCGATAGCTGGCGCGCAGGAGACGCGTGTATGCGGCCGGATCGACCGGGCGATAACCCCACTCAAAGCTGAGATTTGGCTCGTTCCAAATGATGATGGCGTCGACGGCGTCGCGGTAGCGCTCGGCAAAGGCGCCGGCATAGCGGGCGAAGTCTTCAAAGGATTCCTCGGGCAGAAAGTTCAGCGTGGTCGGGGCGTCTGATGTGCTGGGGCGCGCCCAGGCCGGCACCAGCCCTAGACGGGCGATGATGCGAAGTCCCTGTCGGCGCGCGTGTCGGACGATTCTATCGGCGTGAAACCAGTCATATTTTCCCTGCGCTGGCTCGGCATACGCCCACGGGAAAAACTGCACGATGGTCGAAGCCCCAAGCTCGCGCGTCAATTGCAGTGAGCGCTTGATCTTCGTTTCGTGGACTTCATTCTCGAGCAAGGTATGGACGCAAACCAGCGGTTGTTCGGTTTGCACGGTTTGCTGCTCGCCCAGCGGGACATGCTCGGTAAGGGGGCGGGGCCAGGCAAGGGCGACCGCAATCGAGAGCAGGGTGATGAGCAATAGAAGGCGCTTGCGGTATCTTGCAATCGGGATCACTTATTGGCCTCTAGCGGAGACGGCAAATGGTTTGACCACCGAGGGCACAGGGAACACCGAGCGCGCGTAGGTCGTGTAGGTCGCGTAGGTCGCGTAGACACTGACCGCCAACACTGACCGCCAACACTGATCGCCAACACTGACTGCCGACATTGACCGCCGACAAGAACTGGCCGCACTGACGCTTCTGTCCGCTCGAATCAGCAGGGAATATCCGTAAACGGGCGAAAGGTATAGACAGGGTATGGACACCCTGTCTATACCTTTCGCCCGTTTACGG
>WTGC01000149.1 GCA_011523705.1 Chloroflexota bacterium
AATGGGCGCGCCAACCGCATGCCTGGTGGCAGCTGCACATCAACTCGCCGGAAGACGAATTGCGCATACCCTTCAAGGAGCTGGGCAAAATCGGCGAAGAAGCGGCTCGGCATAAGGTGCGGGCGATTCAGTTGGTCGGCTGGAACGATGGCGGTCAAGATCAGGGCAATCCCTCGCACGATCCGGATCCGCGGCTGGGCACCTTTGACGAGCTCAAAACGGCGATCGCCGAGATTCAGTCGCATGGCGTCAAGCTTATCATCTTCGTAAAATTCACCTGGGCCGACCGCGCCACCGAGTGGTTCCGCGAAGATCTTCATCGATTGGCGGTCAAAGATCCATACGGCGATTATTACCACTACAACGGCTATCAATATCACACGGCGACGCAGGCGCTCAACATCAACACCAAGCGCTTGATTCCGATGTGCTTCGGCAGTGACGAGTATCTCTCGGTGAGCGCGCAGGAATTCCAAAAGGTGCTGGACTTAGGCGCCGACGGCATTCTGTACGACGAAAACCAACATCATTCGCCGGCTCTGCTCTGCTTTGACGAGAGCCACGGTCATCGGTTTGGCTTCCCGGTCTTTTCGCGAGACAACGAATTCCATCAGCATCTTGAGCAGATGAGCCGGGAGGTCAATCCCGATTTTCTATTTGCCGGTGAGGGCATCTACGATTGGCAGTTCGAGGTCTACCACTTGTCTTATCATCGCAGCTGGGACAAGCGACACGTGCCTCTTTCGCGTTACATGCTGCCGCAGATGCCGCTGATGACGGCGATCAGCGGCTTCAATGATCGCAACATGATTAATCAGTGTCTGCTGTATCGCTATATCATGAGCTACGAGCCCTACAACTTCAAAGGGCATCTGGATGACTTCCCGCTGACGATGGATTACGGCGCGCGCATGGACGCCCTACGGGGAGAATTGCGCGATTATTTCTGGGATGGCGAATTCCGCCATGAGGCGGGCGCGGCAGTCACGAATGGCAGCGGCGAGACGCATCACCCCTACGCCGTCTATCAGAGCAAAAGCGGGGGCTTGCCCGGTGTCGCCATCGCCAATTACGAGGATGAATCGATAGCGGTGACGGTGACATTGGAATCGGATCACCTGCTCACGCGATTTCGGCTGGTGGACAGCGAGCAGTGGCAGCCCATAAGCGACGGCATTGTCATTCCGGCGCGGTCAGCTGCGGTCGTCATCTGAGCGAAATCGCCACCATCGCCACAGACTTGCGGCTGTCTTGGGCATGGCGCCGCTCGTTAGAACTCGATGCCGGCGCGCGCTTTGATGCCGGCGTCGAAAGCGTGCTTGACCTTGACCATTTCGGTGACGGTGTCGGCGTAGTCAATGAGCTTCTCTGGAGCATTTCTTCCCGTGATCAGCAGATGCAATCGGGGCGGCTTTTGCGCTTGGAACCACGAAATGGCTTCGGCGGTATCGAGCCAACCGAAATCGAGCAGATAAGTGAATTCGTCGAGGACGACCAGGTCATAAGCGTCTGAGGCGATGATTTGCTGCGCTCGCGCCCAGCCGTGTAGCGCCCGCGCTTGCGTCTCGTCCAGATCTTTGCTCGTCCAGGTGAATCCATCGCCGGTCTTTATCGGCTCCACGCCCAATTGCCGCAAGGCTCGCACTTCGCCCCATTGGCCGCCCTCGTGCTTGAGGAACTGTAGCAGCGCAACCCGTTTCTTGCGCCCGAGCATGCGCAGGATGACGCCGAAAGCCGATGTCGATTTGCCGCGCCCGTCGCCGGTATGAACTAGTACGCGCCCGCGCCGCTTTACTGAAGCTGTCATTTTCGCTCGCTTTCCAGTGCCTCCAGCACGGATTGAATCGTGGAGTGCGCGCTCGCGCGGCCATTTAGGCGCAGGTCCCAATTCGAATCAGCGCCGTTCGAATGATGAGTCACTTCTACATCAGCGGCTGCACTGCTTACCGTGAAGCCCGCGCGTTCGAGCGCCCGGCGCAGCCAAAGGACTGCTTCTCCCTCGCCGATCAGCCGAACGCGCGGCCCAGCCGGCGGATCAAGGACGAAACTGCCGGTCACTTTGTCGAAGCTGATGCTAGCGGCGTCAAAGGTCGCGCCCAGCCCGCCATCCAGGACCAGATCTTCGGGCGCGCCCGTGATGATGCCGGCGTCGCTCATCAGCCAAAGCTGATCGCAGCTTCGCAGCGCCAGGTCGAGGTCATGGGTCGAGACCAGGATAGCGCGCTCGGCGGACCGAGCTAGTTGTTTGAGCAGCTGCATCGTTTCGACGCGGCGCGGCAAATCGAGGTAGGCGGTCGGTTCGTCAAGCAGCATGATGTCGCTCTGCTGCGCCAGCGCACGCGCGATCATCAGCTTCTGCCGCTGTCCGTCGCTGAGTTCAGCCAGAGGCTGGTCGGCCAGGTCGTCGGCGCCGACGGCATCTATAGCCCAGGCGACGATTTCGTGGTCTTCTGGCGATAATCGTCCCAGCCAATCGCTATGCGGGTGCCTGCCCAGCGCCACCAGAGCATAGCCGTTCATCAAGCGCGGCTGCGGCGTCTGGGTCAATACGATGCTCAAGCGGTGCGCCAGCGCCAGGGGCGACAGTGTGGACAGGTCTTGCCCCGCGAGCAGAACGCGCCCGGCCAGCGGCTTCTGCCTGCCGGCCAAGGTCCGTAACAGCGTCGATTTTCCTACGCCGTTTGCACCTAGCAAACCGACCAGTTTCCCGCGTTGCAGCTGTAGGTTCAGTTCATGCGCGAGCCGGATATCGCCCTTGGACCGGCGGCGATAGCCTATCGCCAGGTCGCGCGTTTCCAGAGCTAGCGCGGTCATAGCCAGCCTCGCGCCCCCCGCAGCACCACCAGCATGACCACCGGCGCGCCCATCAGCGCAGTGACGACATTGAGCGGCAGCACCAGATTATTTCCCGGCAGCTCAGCGAGTAAAGAGGCGCAGAGGGCGACGCAGGCGCCGGCCAGGCATGTGCCCGGCAGCAGCAAGCGATGATCGGCGCTGGCCAGGAGACCGCGGCAGAGGTGTGGCACGGCGATGCCAATGAAGGCGATGGGACCGCAGAAAGCGGTCACCGCGCTGACCAGCAGGGCGATGGCGACAACAATGCCGATGCGCGTTCGCTTCAGATTGGCGCCCAGGCTGCGGGCGTAGTCTTCGCCAAGCAGCAGGGCGTTCAAGGGTTTGCACAGCGCAGCCGACAGCAGCAAGCCTGCCAGCACAATGCCGGCGAGGACCGGCAACTGCTTGTTGGTGACGCCGCTGAAAGAGCCGAATGTCCAATTGATATAAGCTTGAATCCGCTCCGGCAGGGCGAAATAGAGGAGCAGGCTGACCATCGCCGCAACCAGATAACCGAACATCAAGCCCAGGATCAGCAAGCTGACGCTGCTCTGTATGCGGACGGCGACCAGCAGGACCAAAAGCATGGTCATGGCAGCGCCCAAGCCCGCGGCGACCGTCATCAGCAGATCACCCGCCAAGCCCAGCCCGGCGAGCAGGGCGCCACCGGCGGCGCCAGCGGTCAGCACCACCAGCGCCACGCCCAAACTGGCGCCCGCGGATACGCCAAGGACGAAGGGCTCGGCCAAGGGATTGCGAAAGTAGGTCTGCATCAGCAGGCCGCTCACGCCCAGCGCCATGCCAGCGAACATGGCGGTGAGAGTCTTGGGCAGGCGGAACTTGAGAACGATGTGAGTCCAGGCTGGCTGATCCGCTTCGCCGTTGAGCAGAATTGTGACGATCTGGTCAAAAGGGATTGAGGCGGAACCGAGCGCCAGGCTGAGCAGCAGCAGCGCGCCGAGCGCGATCAGCATGAACAGCAGGACATGCGGCCGCGCGCCGGCGAACTCGCGGCTCGACAGCCAGGTCGCCGGTTTGGATTGTCGCCAATTGCCTGCTACTGCGGCGGTATGGACGGGCTCGCCAACCAGTTGGGACATCTCACCCACTCGCCAGGCGCTGATAAAAGGCGAATTCGTGCGCGGGCATGAGATCGGGGTGGAAGATCGCCACCAGATCAGCCAGAACGAGATGGGGATTGGTCACGCCCGCTTCGTAATAGTTGTTGCCGCCATTGGCATTCTCATCGCGATTGTTGTTCCAGACGTCGCCGGACTGAAAAGCCGCGAAATCGCCAAAGCGGCTGTCCAGCGCCAGCAGGTCGGCGCCCGAGTATATGCCGAAGGTCTCGACCAGCCAGATGTCCGCGTCAAAGCCGCCTTCGTAAGCGACCTCGAAGCTCAGTCCTTGGCTGGTTGCCGAGCCCGCCTCGGCCAGCAGCAGATCGCCGCCGGCATCGCGAATCAGCCGGCCGACATAGGTTTCACCGCCGGGGATAAACCAGGCGTCGGCGTAACCAAGGAAGGAATTGATCAGGACATGTGGGCGGTCATCTGCCGCGACAGCCGCCGCTGCTTTGACCGCTTCATATTGTGCCGCGATATCCTGGTAGATCGCGCTGGCTTGCGCTTCACGGTTGTAGAAGAGCGCGGTGAACTTCAGCCATTCAGCGCGGCCGAGCGGAGAAAGCTCGCGCCAACTGGCGTCAAGCGCGGTGAATATTCCCGCTTCCAGCAGCACCGGGTGGGCATCGGTGGCTGGATTGTAGCCGTAGCTCATCACCAGCTGCGGCTGAAGCTCCAGCACCAGCTCGATGTTGATTTCAGCGCCGAAGCCAACCTCGGCGACTTCGCCATCGGCGATCAAGCGCGCGACTTCGGGATTGCTGATGTAGAAGCCGCTGTCGACTCCCACCAGATGTTCGAGCAAGTCCAGCTGCGATAGGGCGGGCAGCTGAGTGGTCGAGAGGGTGATCAGATCGGCGGCCGGTACCTCGATAAACTGCGTCCCCTCGGGGAAGTCGGCCGGGGAAGGCGCGGGCGTTCCGCACTGCACCAGAACGTAAGTGAAGCCGGGCGCGCCATCAAAGGCGTCCGCAACGCTCAAGACTTTGTAGCTGTTGAAATATTCGACGGTGAACTTGCTCGCGTCGAGGATCTCAACCTTATCCGGGAAATAATCGACATCAGCCGAGTAATCCTCGACGCAGCCATCGGTCAGATTTCCATCAAGCGCGGATGCCGGCAGCAGGCTGGCGATTAAAATGAACAGGGCTAGCAGAGTAGCTTTCATCATGTCCCTCCAACAGGATATGGAGGAAACGGGGCTGGACAAGAAAAACGCCCGCCGTCGTCGGGCGGGCATTGGTCGCTGGTCCATGCTCGTCTCCCTTTTGACGCGAAAGATTCACGAGCTAAGTCTCAGGCAGGCATTCGGACTTCTGATTCAAGAATCAGTTACCGCTGCGCGACAGTGTCGGACTTGCACCGACTTTCCCTTTACCTATCGAACATCCGGGTTCAGACAGGCCTGAGTCTTAGAATATGTAGATGTGAGCAAGTTTAGCAGAGCGGCGCAGCGCTGTCAAATCGATTCTGAACTACAGAGGACACAGAGAGCGCAGAGAAGAAGAGTCAAAGAAAATGCTACCCGATGGAAATACGGTCGGTGTAGGGGCGAGCCATTGGGTCGCCCGTGAAAGTTCACCCGCAAAATGAGGGCGTTTCAGCGAAACGCCCCTACAGATTTAGTGATTGGCGGCGACTATTGTTCGAAGGGGTAACGCATTCCCCAGTCGGCGCGGATGCGGTCCATTGTCTCCATGATGGTGAGCGTTTCGTCCAGCGGGTAGACCGGGCTTTCGGTCAAGCCGGCGCGGATGCAATCCCCTACTTCGATCGCTTCGAATTGAAAGCCTTCGCCCTCGTAGGGGAAGCGCAAGAGCTCGGGCGCCTGCCCGGAGCGCACAACTGTTAGTTCGCTGGGATGCCAGAAATCGGGAATGGCAATATAGCCTTCCGTACCCATGACACGGGCTTCATGCGGCGTGGTCAGGCGAATCGCCGATGTCAGCGCCGCCATCTCATAGTCGCTGTATTTGAATACCAATACCGAGAGCTCGTCCACGCCAGTTTCGCCGATGGCGACTTGCGAGGCGATATCCGTTGGTGGCTTGCCGTAGATCATGGATGCGAACTGGATGCAGTAGGAGCCGACATCCAGCATGGCGCCGCCGGCCAGGTCGGGATTGAAGTGGCGTTTCTCCGGCACGACCGGACCGCGGCCGCCAAAATCTGCTGTTACCAGCATGACATCGCCGATGACCTTTTCCGCCACCAACTCGCGCAGCTTGTACATCGCCGGGAAATAGCGGGTCCAGAATGCGTCCATCAGGAAGAGACTCTCTTCGCGGGCGCAGTCGATCATCGCCTTCGCTTCTTTGGCGTTGACGGCGAAGGGCTTCTCGCAGAGCACATGCTTGCCGGCCTTGAGGCAGAGAAGCGTTTGTGGCAGGTGATAATTGTTCGGCGTGCCGATATAAGCGACATCCACATTCGGGTCCTTCGCCAGGTCTTCATAGTTGCCGTAGCATTTGGTCGCTCCAAATTCGGCGCCAAAGGCATCTGCTTTCTCCTGCGAGCGCGAGGCGACGGCATAGATCTCCGCATCCGGCACAAATGCCAAGCCCTTGGCGAATTTACGCGATATCACGCCGAGACCAATTAGACCCCATCTGATCTTGTCGCTCATGCTGGTTTCTCCTCCGTTTTCAGCTCGAGCCAGGCGATTTCCTCCGCGCTCAGTTGAATGGATGCGGCGGCGGCGTTATAAGGGACTTGCTCGACTTCCCAATTGGCGACGATGGCGTGATATCGCAGATTACTGCTGAGCACGTAGGCGACAGAGATTTGCGATGGCGTGAGGCCTTTTTCCGCCGCCAGCTCCTTGACGCGGTCGAGCCGCTGGAAGTTGCTCTCGTAGGCATAAGCTGCGATGGGATTGGTGTCCATATAGGCGGTAAAAGTATCGAGGTTGTCGCGGGTGAACTTGCCGGTCATGAAGCCGCCGGCCAGGCTTGACCAGGTGAATAGCGAAATCTCGTTTTCGTCGTAATAGGCGCGGTCGGCTTCGCCACCTTCGCCGCTGACGCTGGTGCAGCCTTCCCAAGCCGGCTTGACCATTTCGGCGACGCTGAATTGCGGGCTGCTGACTGTGAATGGCGTCTTGCCATTCGCGGCTGCGTAGTCGTTGGCCGCTTTGACGCGATCGCCCAGCCAGTTGGAACCGCCATAGGCGCCGATCTTCCCCGCCTCTTTCGCCTCATGCAGGACGTCGACAATCTCGCCAACGGGATATTCGCGGCTGTCGCGGTGCAGCAGGTAGAGCTCGACATAATCGGTCTGTAGGTAGTCAAGCGATTCGTCCAAGTCGCTGCGGATGTAGTCGGGACGGACGCGATCGGCGATGCCGTTCTCTGGATGGGCGCCTTTGGCCAAGATCACCACCTCATCGCGAATCCCGCGCGACTGGATCCAGGCGCCCAATTCGGAATCGGTGAAGCCGGCGCCGTAGCTGTGAGCGGAATCGTAGGCGTTGAAGCCATTTTCGAAGCAGGCGTCCAACAGGCGGAAGTTGCCATCGCGGTCATCCTTTGAGAGCATGATGCTGCCTTGCAACAGACGCGAAACCGGTTTTTTGATGCCGGGAACCCGGGTGTATTTCATAAGCTAAGTCCTTTCACTCAGCGCCGTATTTTAGCGCAAGGGCCGGTGATGTGCAGGTGGATTCTTATTGGTCGTTGGGCTGGTCTGCTGCTGGGTGATGCCAACGTGCTTTCCTTACCCCATCCCCCGGCCCCTTCCCCAGCGAGCTAGGGAAGGGGAGCAAAATGCAGTGGATTCCGCGGTAAACTGTTGCCTTCCGCAAGAATTTACTTGCAATTATGCATAGGCGCGGCATTTGATCAGATTGCTTTGGGTAAAACTGTCAGTTGGATATGCCTCGTAGGGGCGACTTATCAAGTCGCCCGAAACACGATCTGGAGCCAGAATGCGGGCGAAAAGGCTGTGCGGCCGCGGCTTCACTCCGGCAGGACATCACGCGGTTTGGAGCTGCCTTCCTTAGGGGGACCGACGACACCACGCTCTTCCATGAGATCCATCAATCGCGCGGCGCGACCGTAACCGATGCGCAGTCGACGCTGCATGAGAGAGATCGAAGCTTTGTCAAGGCGGCGCACCATGTCAACCGCCGTCTGGTAAAGTTCGTCTTCGTCCGCATTGGCGTCGCCATCTGACGCATTGCCTTTGGTCGGCGACATATCCCAAAATGCCGCCTGAGCGCCTTCGAGGCTGTCTTCATCGCCGTTAGACGCGTCACGGGCGCTTGAGCCAGCAGGCAGCGTGGGCAGCGGAATCGGCTCGACACCTTCGATGCCGGCCGCTTGCAGCTTCCAGTAACGGATGATGCGGTTGATCTCTTCATTGGAAACGTGTACGCCTTGCATGCGCAGGGGCGCCGGCGAGTTGCCCGAGAGGTAGAGCATATCGCCCTTGCCCAGCAGGCGTTCCGCGCCAGGCTGATCGAGGATGACGCGGCTGTCGACGCTGCCGGCGACGGCGAAGGCGATGCGCGCCGGGCAGTTGGCTTTGATCAAGCCCGTGACCACATCCACCGACGGGCGCTGCGTGGCGATGACGAGATGGATGCCAGTGGCGCGCGCCAGGGCGGCGATGCGAGTGATGGCGCGCTCGGTATCATCGGGCGCCATCATCATCAGGTCGGCCAGCTCGTCGATGATCACGACGATATAGGGCATGGGCGCCAGGTTGGGGTCGAGAATGCTGTTGTAGTCCACGATGTTGCGGGCGCCGGCCTGGCTGAATTTCTTATAGCGCGCGTCCATCTCGGTAGTCACCCAGCGCAGCACGCCGATGGTCCTTTCGAGCTCCACCACCACAGGCGCCACCAGATGAGGCAGGCCATTGTAGCCGGTCAGTTCGACTCGTTTGGGATCGACCATGATGAACTTGACGACATCGGGCGAATTCTTGGCGATGATGCTGTTGATGATGGCGTTGACGCAGACCGACTTGCCGGAGCCGGTGGCGCCAGCGATCAGAAGATGCGGCATCTGCGTAAGATCACCGCAGACCGGCGTTCCGTCGACGCTGACGCCGAGCGCGATCGCCAGGGGTGTCTCAATGTTCCGATAGCTTTTGGACGCCATCACATCGCGCAGGCTGACGCGCGCCGAATCCGGATTGGGCACCTCGATGCCAACATAGCCCTTGCCCGGCACCGGCGCTTCGACGCGAATCGATTTGGCGCCCAGCGCTAGCTGCAGGTCTTTGTCCAGCTTGGCGATCGCGCCGACTTTGACGCGATTCTGCTTGCCCGTCTTGGAGGTCAGATAAGCTGGCTCGATACCGTATTGGGTAATTACAGGGCCCGAGTTGATCTCAACGATGCGCCCGGGCGCGCCAAAACTAGCGAGCGTATCTTCGATGATTTGCGCCTGGCGGGTCAGCGGCTCGCGGTCCAGGTCGCCTTCCGTCACGCTGTTGAGCAATTCCCGATAATCGGGAAGCTGCCAATCGATGCGCGGGCGCGGCGCGGAGAGGCTGCGCGCGGCCGCTCTTTCAGCGCGTGACGTCGGTCTTTCGCCGCTCGTTGAGCCGTTCTCATGATCTGAAGCTTGTGGCAGGACCGCCGCCGGAGCATCACTCGCTGGCGCCGGTAGGTTGTCAATGCGCGCCGGCCGGACGGTTGGATTGTCAGTCGCGTCGCCGGGCGCTGATTCTGATGGGGCTGGCGGTCGCGCCGGGGCGACCATGTCTGGCGGCGTGGTTGAGGAATCAGATTTGATATCTGCTTCAGCGACGCCCTCTTTTCGCCGTGCTTTTGCCCGAGGAGGGCTCGACGCCGACGGCTCTGCCTGGATGCGCTCCGGCATCGCGGGCTTGGGATGACCCGCTTGCTGATCGCTCGGAGGCGGCTGCGCGCTCGAAGGCCGGACCGGTCTCTGCCATACAGGCGACTCCTGCGTCGAGAAGGGCAGGTCATCGCCCAGGTTGAGAAATCGTTCCAGCGCATTGGCGCTTGGCTCGGGCTTTAGCAAGCTGTCTTCATCGCTGCGGATCCGCCCGAAAAGGCGGCTGACGACGCCGGGATTCCCGCTCGCCCCGGCTTCGGCGGTCGCGGCAGCCAGCGGAAGCGCTTCTCCCGCAGCAGCCGAGAAGCGGGCGCGCAAGCCAAATAGGTCGCGCATGCGGCGGAGGACGGGCATCGTGTCTTCGCGTGGCTCGGGCAGCGCTTGGGCGCTGTGAGAGCGTCCCGTCAATTGCGCTGCCGCTGGCTTCGAGACGCGTACATGGGGCTCGTGCCCGGCCAATGCCGTATGCCGCTGCGCATCCAGCCGGGAGGCGCGCCGCTTCGCTGCGTGTTGGCTCAAGCGGGTGCGCATCCCGCGCCCGATGCCGATCGCCACCACCGCCAGCTCCGCCATGCTCGAACGCGTGATCATCATGGCGCTAAAGGTCATGATCATCAACATCATAACGAAGCCGCCCACCTCGGTCAGGTTATTGACCAGGGTGCTATAGAGCCAGCCGCCGAGGAAGCCGCCACCGCGACCGTCCTGATAAGACTGCCGGACCAAGTCGTCAACGCAGGCGGAGCTGCTGGGGCTGCGGCAGTTATCGAAGAAGGGCATCGCCGCCGCGTAGTTGATGCTTTCGATGAATTGAAAAAACACGAGAAAGGCGAGAAAAGCAAGCGCGACGCCGGCAAGGCGCAAGGGATCAATCGTCGGCGCTTCTTCTCCGAAATGGCGGACGATCAGCCATAATCCCGCCGCGAACATGGTAACCGGCACGGCGAAAGCGCCCCAGCCAAGCGCCTGCCCAATCACGCTGTTGACGCTGCTGATGGCTGCTTGCTCAGCGGAGAGCGCGCTGAAAAAGAATACGATGGCGCCGAAAACGAGGCCGACCCCGATCAGGTCGAGCTTGCGGTCGAGGTCCAGCCAGCCGGCCGATTCGATTCTGGGCACGCGGCTTGCTGGTGATTCGCGTGAAACTTCGTCCGTCGCTCGCGACGAGCTTGCCGAGGCGCCTGAGCGAATCTTGGGCGCCGACTTTCCCGGTGCGCTTGCTTGAACTGGGCTGCCCGAATCTTTATCGCGCGGTTCTCCTGATGTATCGGCTTGGTCGCGCATGCCTGCGAGCCGCCCGCGAAAATTGCCGATGCGCCCGCTGATGCCGCCTGCTATCGCCGCAATTCGCGATGTTTGGCGCTCTGACGTTGAAGCAGCCCCCTTGTCAGCAGGTCTAAAATGCGCTCGCAGGCGGCCTAAACGGCTCTCGCGCCGCGGCTCGTTGGTTTGTTGGCTTGGCTCGTCTGACGGCTGGCGGCGTTGTGAGTCGCGCGCCTTTGTTCCCGGCTTCTTGCCAGCTAAACGCGCGCGCCGCTCTTCGCTGCTGGCGACTGAAGGGGCTGGATTCCGTGGCTTGGCTTTGTTTCGCCGGGCGCCGGCCGCTGCGCGTTTCGGGCGCTTGCGCGTTTGCTCTCCTGATGCTTGAGCTGACCTCGATACTGGAGCGTCTTCTGGCGGATCATCAAAGGTTTCGCTGTCGCGCCAAGAACCGCTGCCACCGAGCACATTGGATCTCCGCCGGCCGCCTTCGTAATCAAAATATTCATCATCGTCGATGTAATCGGGCTCGTTATCGCCGCGGACGGACATGCTTCATAACCGTTCTACTTGGCAGAATACGCCGCGCCGCCATGGCACTCGCGGCCGGCGTAACAGTCAGCATAGCATAGAACCCAAAAACGGGCGATTGCGCTTAGAACAGATATTCGCGGAATGAAGAGGTCAGCGGAGACAGTATGCGCCCGAGCTATGTTTTGAGCACCACTTTGCCCATGGCGCGCCGGTCCATCAGTTGGCGCAGCGCGTAAGGCGCCTCCTCCAGGTCGAAAACCTGGTGAATATGTGGTTTGAGCAGCCCGGAGGCGTACCAATCAGTGAGCACGGCGAAGGAATCGCGCATGAGGCCCGGGTCATTCTGCAGGTAGGCGCCCCAATACGTGCCGACAATGGATGCGTTTTTCAGCAGCGCGATGTTCGCAGGTAGTGACGGGATGCGCCCACTGGCGAAACCGATGATCAGGTAACGCCCTTCCCAAGCGATCCGCCGCACCGCTTGGTCGAAGAGGTCGCCGCCGACAGGATCGTAAATGACATCGACGCCCCGGCCTTCTGTCAGCTCTTTCAGCCGATCGCGCAAGTTTTCCACCGCATAGTTGATCAGTTCGTCGGCGCCGTATGCGCGCGCCAGTTCAAGCTTTTCAGGCCTGCTCGCCCCGGCGATGACGCGGGCGCCGAGGCGCTTTCCCAGCTCAACCGCCGTCAATCCAACGCCGCCGGCCGCGCCCAGCACGAGCAGCGTTTCGCCAGCTTTCAGTTGCGCGCGATGGCTCAGGGCGACATGCGATGTGCCGTAGACAAGTGGGAAGCCGGCGCCATGCTCGTAGCTCATTTCGGACGGCATCGGCAGAATTGCGGCGGCCGGCACGACGACTTCCTCGGCGAAGCCGCCATACATCATGACCGCCATGACGCGCTCCCCGACCTTCAGATGTTGGACATCCGGCGCGACTTCGATAATGTCGCCGGCGACCTCCAAGCCCGGGCTGAAGGGGAAGGGCGGCTTCAATTGATACAAGCCCTGAATCATCAAGACATCGGGGAAGTTGACGCCGCAGGCGCGCACGGCGATTCTGACTTGGCCGGCGCCCAGCGGCGGGCTGGGGACATCGGCGAGCGAAAGATTGTCCGGCGTCCCAAATTGGTGGCAGAGCACCGCTCTCATGCCTGGATCTCAACCCTTCAAGGTTTGCGTTGCTTGAGCGGGCGAGTCACCGCTGCGCGTAGACACTGCAGTACCCTCGCCCCTACGGAAAATCCGAGTGATTTGAAATCGTCTAGTCGCTGGCGATTGAATTCGCAAGAGGCCAGAAATCACGTCTATGTCAGGGTCAGAGGTTGATCGGATTGGCGAGCAAGCCGCTCAAGAGGTCGACGCAGGCGCGCACATCGCCGACATCGACGGTTTCGCTGGTCGTATGCAGATAACGCGTTGGAATAGAAATGCAGCCGCTGGGCACGCCCGAGTCTGTCAGTTGGATGACGGCGGCGTCGGTCATGCCGCCGGTCAGCAATTCCAGTTGATAGGGGATGCCGTCGGCTTCGCAGCGCCCGATCATCCAGTTCTTGATCGCGACTGGCACGACAAGACCGGGATCATGCACTTTGATTGCCGCGCCGCCGCCCAGCTTGACCTGCATCTTGCTCCCGCGAATCTGGTCGCCGCTGGCGGTCACGTCTATGGCGATGCCAATATCCGGGTGAACGCCCTGGGCCGCTGTCTTGGCGCCGCGCAGCCCGACCTCCTCCTGGACGGTGAAGGCGAAGTAGACTTCGTTCGGCGTCTCGCGGTTTAGCTGGCGCATCGCTTCAATGGCGACGACGCAGCCGATGCGGTCGTCAAGCGACTTAGCGACTATGCGCTCGCCACGCAATTGCATCTCGCGCATGAAACCGGCTGGTTGCCCGACCGGCGTCGCGTTGCCATTCCCGCCTTCTTGCACGTCGATGTAGAAATCGCTGAGCGCCTTGCCGCCGCCTTCCTGCACGGCGATCACGCCGACGGCGCCGTCTTCGAATTGCACGCGATTGCCGTTGAGCGTGTCGAGACGCAAACCGCCCAGGCTTGAGAAGCGCAGGAAGCCGCTCTCCGGCTCTTCATAATTCGCCATCAAGCCGATCTCGTCCATGTGCGCGGCGATCAACACTTTCTTCCCGCCGCTCCCGACGCGGCAGATCAGATTGCCCAAGCCATCGACCCAGATTTCGTCGGCGAGCGCCGCTACTTCGCCGCGGATGATATCGCGGATGCGATGTTCGTAACCGGGCGGTCCCCAAGTTTCGACCAATGTTTTCGTGAGTTCCAGCATAAGCGATTGCCTCATTCATCCATACTTCAATAAGCGAGCTAATTGTAACCTGTTTTATCGGTTGCGCTTGGGGAAATCCGCCATGGCGATGCAGCACCGTTACGCCACCGGCACTGCCGAGTCCATCTCGACGTTCTCCAATTGCGCACCCTGGCTTGGCGATCGTCGTTCAAGCCGCATGGGCAGTCCATCGCGCGGGAACATGGTGATCAAAGCGGCCGGCTTAATCTCAACGCCATCGATCAAACGCAGCCGGTAGCGCTGGGCGATTGTCGCCAGCAGCAGGTTCGCTTCCATGATGGCGAAGCTGTTGCCGATGCAGACCCGCGGTCCGCCGGCGAATGGCAGGTAGGCGTATTTGTGCAGTTGCTCAATCTCGGGCTGGCACCAGCGCTCGGGGATGAAGGCGGTCGGCTGCGTCCAATGCTCCGGGTGGCGATGCAGCAGATAAATCATGACTTGCGCCGTCGTCCCTTTCGGCATCGGGTAGCCGCGGACTTCGGTGTCTTCCGCCGCCGTTCGGCTGACCGACCAGACGGCCGGCATAAGGCGCAAAGCTTCTTTGATGACGATATCGGTGTAGGGCAGCTGGCGCAGGTCTTGGAGCGTGGGCGGGCGCCCGCCCAGCACGGCGTCCAACTCCGCGTGCAGCTTGGCTTCGACCTGCGGGTGCTGTGCCAAGAGCCACCAAGTCCAATTCAAGGTGTTGGCGGTGGTTTCATGCCCAGCCAGGAAGAGCGTCACCGCCTCGTCGCGCGCTTGCAGGTCGGTCATGCGCTCGCCATCTTCGTCTTCCGCCAGCAGCAGCATCGAAAGCAGGTCGCCGCGGTCTTCGCCGGTTACGCGCCGCTGATTGATGAAGCCGTAGACGATATCATCGAGCGCTCGGTTGGCGCGCCAGGACCGCAGGCGCAGCGGCGTCGGCAGCCAATGGGGCAAGATGCTGGCGGTATTGTTGGCTTTCTGCACCACCGCCACCGCCTTCTTGACCTGGCTCACCGTGCTGGAGGCGTCGGCGTCGAAGAGCGTCCGCGCGACGATTGTCAGCGTGAGCTCCATCATCTCTTCGTCGACATCGACCACGACGCCGTCGCTCCAGGCGTCCAGCCGTTTCAGAGTGTAATCCACCATTGTGTCGGCGTAAGCGTGTACGCGAATCGCATGGAAAGCAGGCGCCACCAGACGCCGCTGCCGCTTCCAAAAGTCGCCATTGCTGGTGACCAGCCCATCGCCCATGAAGCGCGCCAAGCCGTTCTTGCGGCTAGTATAAGCCGGTCCCTTGATGAAGCGCTTGGCTTGGCGCACGAAGAGCTCGTAAATGACATCGGGGTTGGCGACCGCGTAATTGTGAGCATCGCCGATTTTGAAATGCCAGACGTCGCCATAGGTCTCCATCCAGCGGGTGACGTGGCTCAGCGGGTCTTTGAAGAAACGGCGATAAAACAGGTAATTCTGCCACATTCCTTCGCCCATCTCGGTGGGACCAGGCGGGAAGGCGCTGGCTGAGATCGCTCCGCCGTTTTCGCTTGCTGCTACGTTCATCACGCGCTCCTATTGTACCCGCTCCTACCTCAATCCTAGCCCAAAACGGGGCGCTTGGCTATGCGCGCCGCCGTCTACAATTTGCCTTGTCCCTTGCCTTTTGAGACAATAGGCGCTGAGAACGAAATGGCGAAAAAGCGAGGTCTGCCTATGTACACCATTGGACTTGATTTTGGAACGCTTTCGGGGCGAGCGGTTCTGGTCGACGCGCGCGATGGCGCCGAAGTAGCTGAGTCCGTTTTCGATTATCCGCACGGGGTGATGGACAGTGAATTGCCGAGCGGACGGAAGCTGCCGCCGGATTGGGCGCTGCAGCATCCTCAGGATTATCTTGATGTTTTTGCGCATACCGTACCGGACGTCTTGCGCGAGAGCGGCGTCGATCCATCCGATGTCAAGGGCATCGCCATCGACTTCACCGCCAGCTCGCCCATGCCAACGACGAATGAGGGCACGCCGCTATGCTTCCTGCCCGAGTTCAAGCACGAGCCGCACGCCTATATCAAATTGTGGAAGCATCATGCGGCCCAGCGGCAGGCGGACCAGATCAACGAGACGGCGCGGCAATTGGGCGAGAGTTGGCTGCCGCGTTACGGGGGCAAAATTTCGTCGGAGTGGTTCTTCAGTAAATTGCTGCAGATCTTACAAGAGCGACCCGATATCTACGCGAAGATCGATCGCTTCATCGAGGCGGCCGATTGGGTGATCTGGCAGTTGACCGGCGTTGAAACGCGCAATACCTGCACCGCTGGCTATAAGGCGATGGTGCAGGATGGGGTGTTTCCAGCTTCATCTTATTTCAAAGCGCTGGATCCGGCTTTCGAGAATGTCGTGGACGAAAAAGTCGGCCGTGAATTTGCCGAGCTCGGCTCAAAGGCGGGCGAGCTGAGGCCGCAAATGGCGGAGATGATGGGGCTGCCAGCCGGCATCGCCGTTGCAGTCGCCAATGTCGACGCGCACGTCACCGCGCCGGCCGTCAAAGCGACCGACCCCGGCATCATGGTCATGGTCATGGGCACGTCGACCTGTCACATCTTGTCAGGAACGGAGCTCGGCGAGGTGGACGGGATGTGCGGCGTGGTCATGGGCGGCATCATCCCCGGGCTATACGGTTACGAGGCGGGGCAAAGCGCCGTCGGCGATATCTTCGCCTGGTATGTCGATCACGGCGTGCCGCCAGAGTATCATCGGGCGGCAGAAGAGGCCGGGCTCAACTTGCACGAATACCTGGAACGGGAAGCGGCGAAACAGGCGGTCGGCGAACATGGATTGCTCGCTCTCGACTGGTGGAACGGCAACCGCAGCACACTGGTCGATGTTGATTTGACTGGCATGATGCTGGGCATGAATTTGGCGACGCGGGCGCCGGATATCTACCGCGCATTAATTGAAGCGACGGCTTTTGGCACGCGCGAGATCATCGAGGCGTTTGAAGCGCGCGGGGTCGAAGTGCGGGAGCTGGTGGCCGCCGGCGGTCTGCCGGAGAAGAACGCGCTGCTGCGTCAGATTTATGCCGATGTGACCGGCCGCACGTTCAGGCTTTCGGGGTCGGCTCAAGCGCCGGCGCTGGGCTCGGCGATGCACGCGGCCGTTGCCGCCGGCATCTATCCGAATATCCAGGCTGCGGCGGAAAGGATGGGCAAGCTGAAGGACGAAGTCGTCAGACCGATAGCGGAAAATCAGCAGACTTACGACCGGCTCTTCCGGGAGTACAAAACCCTCTACGAGTATTTTGGGCGCGGCGCCAATGATGTCATGAAGCGGCTGAAAGCGATCCGACATGAGGCGCTCGGCTGATGAAGCGCCGTCGCCGCCATACACTATGGTGAAAACTTACAAATCCCGCGCGCAGATTGCAGTCTGAGGCGCGGCATTCGCTCGCTCGCGGCTGTAATCCGCGTATGGCGACTGCAGCAATTCGCGATTCCGGGCACGGTCATGCGCTAGAATCGACACCGCTAAAGCAATTCTTTGTACGCTGACGACAAAACTTGGCTTTGGCTTGGCTGCACAACCCGCTCATAGGAGCGCTCTCGACGCTCTTCTTCCTTTTGAATGGCGATGCCCGCCCATGAGTTGTCTGAAATCACCAAAATGATTGCTTGTAATTGGGATAATATTGCGCTTATTTCTGATGCCTTCCTCAAGTTAAACTCACGGACATGATGGGAGTTGAGGGTTAGTTCGTCTGCGCGGAGGGGAAAATGGATAAACGCAAGGCAGGATTTGGCGGCAAGCGCAAGATGATTTATCGATTGATCTCGATATTCTTGGGTCTGGTCATCCTCTATAGCTTCGGCTTTGGCACAATCGCACAAGATGATCCGCCGGCGGAGGACGCTGCCGCTGAAGAAGCGATGGCGGAAGAATTGACGATTGCCGCCGTGCAGGAAAATGTAGTGGCAGTGCAGACGAACCTCGATCATGTTTGGATTCTGCTGGCGGGCTTCCTGGTCTTCTTCATGCAGGCCGGCTTCGCCATGCTGGAAGGCGGCATGATCCGCGAAACGGGGGTGGTCAATTCGCTCGCCGAAAACTTCATGGACGCCTGTGTCACCGGCATTGTCTTCTTCATCGTTGGTTTCGGTATCGCCTTTGGTACCGCTGACGCCGGTTTGGCGAGTGGCGGATTCATGCCGGGCGCGATGCCGCTGCTGTTGGGCGGCGCAACCGGCGCGGGAGGGCATGAAGGCGCCCTATTTGGCAGCGACGGTTCGCTGTTTGTGAACTTCTTCTTTCAGTTCGCCTTTGCTGGCGCGGCTGCGACCATCGCCACGGGCGCCATGGCCGAACGAACGAACTTCGTCGGCAAGCTGATCTACAGCGCGATCCTGGGCGCGATCATCTACCCGGTAGTCGTCTTCTGGACCTGGGGCAGCGGCTGGATCGCAGAGGCGGGCTTTGTGGACTTTGCCGGCTCAACCATTGTGCACATGACCGGCGGCATCGTCGCCCTGATGGGCGCTTATATGCTGGGACCCCGCGCGGGACGCGTCTTTGGCAGGCCGCCGGCGGCATCGAATCTTGCGCTCGCTTCTCTCGGCACCTTCATCCTTTGGGTTGGCTGGTATGGCTTCAATGTTGGCTCGACGTTGGGCGCGAGTGATGTCAATCAGTTGGGGTTGGTCGCGGTGAATACAACGCTTGCGGCGGCTGCTGGCGCGCTGGGCGCGATGTTTCATACCTACTTCATCACCAAGACCTGGAACGTCAGCTTCATATTGAATGGCTCGTTGGCTGGTCTGGTCGGCATCACGGCGGGCTGCGCCTCTGTCACGCCGCTTAACGCCATCATCATTGGTGTACTTTCGGGCATCGTGCTGGTGGTTTCGATGGGTGTCGTCGAGTCGATGAAGATTGATGACGCGGTCGGCGCCTTTTCGGTGCACGGCGCTTGCGGCGCCTTTGGCACGCTTATGATCGGCATAGTCGGTTCGCAAGCGCTGTTGGGTCAAGCAAGCCTCTTCGATGGCGGTTCATTGGACCTGCTCGGATCCCAAGTTGTCGGCGTAGTTGGCGTCGCTGTTTGGGTGGGCGTCACCAGCTACGTCATGTTCAGAGTGTTGAACGGCATTGACGTCTTGCATGTGGATCCGGAAGCGGACAGAATCGGCATTGACGCCTACGAGCATCACGCATCGGTATGGCCCAATGTGCTGCCCCTGCGCGAATCGGATGACGAGTAGCGCGACTCGAATCAAAGCGGAAACAAGTTCGGCGGGCGATCCAGGTGGGTCGCCCGTTTTTGTTTTCCCGGCCGTATGTTGCTGGTTTCCAACCCCACCCCCGGCACATTCCCCGAGGAATCAGGTCGTGTAGACACTGACCGTCGGGAGGGGGAGTTACCGATGGCGGACGACAAGGAAAATTGCGCGGGCGGCGGCATTAATGCGCGTGCATTTATAGTAGTTCGCTGTCCAGCATGATGGTGACCGGACCGTCATTGTGGATCGCGACTTGCATCAGCGCGCCGAAGACGCCATGTTCCACTTGACGCACGCCCGCCTCAACGAGGCTGGCGGCATAGTGTCGAATGACGGGCTCGGCGGCATCCGGCTGCGCGGCTTGAATGTAACTGGGGCGGCGCCCCTTTCGCGCATCCGCGTAAAGCGTGAATTGCGAGACGACCAGGACAGCGCCGGCGACATCCAGCAGCGAGCGATTCATCTTGCCTTCGCTGTCGGAAAAGACGCGCAGATTCGCCGTCTTCAGCGCCAGCTTCTCCGCTTCGGCCTCGGTATCGGCATGCGTTACACCGACCAAAGCGACAAAGCCCGCGGCGATTTCTCCGCATACTTCGCCGTTCACTGTCACCGACCCGGCGCTGACGCGTTGCAATAGCACGCGCATGGAACCTCGCTTTCGTCTTGGTCGCTTTCAGGCGCGCTGATTCAAGATCCGCATCACGCGCATGAGGAAGCCTTGGCAGCAAGTGTCGACATGGTACTGAATATCCATCTCTTCAAGGCTGTTGTCGTAGACGCCGCTGATTTTGAATCTCGGCGCCACGGCATGCTCGGCGCAGACGATACCGGCGAACTTCCGCCGCAAGCCGCCGCCGATGGATTGCCTCGTGCTAGCGAACATCTGCTCCAGCTCATAGCCGTCGAGAAAGGGATCCGCCTGCGCTTCACCGTCGACCCGCAGGTCGAATTCGATGTTGAGGCACATGCCGCGCTCAATCGATCATGCGGTTTAGGCGCTGCACCAACTGAATAGCGCAACCCCAGGGATCGCGCAGGAATGCCAGCTTGTCGCCGTTGTCGCGATGGTCAATTTCGCCGTCCAGCGTGGCGCCGGCTGCGACTAGTCGCTGACGCTCAGCCTCAATGTCATCCACGGCAAAGGCGAGGTGAAAAGTCACCGCGTGATGCTTGGTGTAATCAATGACTTCGCCCAGCGGATTGCTGTAGATTTCGATCAGACTCTTGCCGGCGCTGTCGGCGAGAAAGTGGATATAGGGCGGCTCGTCAAAAGAGCGTACAATTTTCATGTTGAAGTTGGCGACATACCAGGCGGCGAGCGCGGCCGGATCAGCTACGTTAAAGGCGATATGTTCCAGTCTCATAGCAGTTTTCCTCATTCCAGTTCAAATCGTTCGGCTTCGGCGCCGCGGCTTTCGTCGGGAGCTTCTGTTTCTTCCTCCGGCAGCTGCTGGCTGCGCACCCAGCTGACGCCCATCATGGCCAGAAATACGACCGCAATGCTCAGGAAGATGATTTCGTCGAAGGGACCCAAGGCGCCATGAGCAATAACGACGGGCATGCTGTTTCTTTCTCTCGTCGGCGAACAGCGATATTATAGGCGAGGGCGAGACCAATCTGTAGCCGTGCTTTACGCGAGTCGATGCCCCGGTTGCGCGTCAGTCCGGGTCGATCGGTATTTTGAGTGCACCGGCGGCAGCGGCCGCGTCGTCACCGTCCTTCTTCTTTGTCGCGGGCGCGTCGGGTTCGCCGCTGATGTCGATGCGGACCGCTTTCTTGCCCATCTGCGGGCGTGATGTCTTCTTGCGGCGGCGCGTCTTCTTTCTTGGCGATTGCACGAGATTGACCGGCACAACGGTTTCTGTCGCGATTGGCGCGTCGCTTTCAACATTGATTTGCGCGCCTTGGGCGACGGCGCCGTCTTCGTTGGCGCCTTCATTGGCTCTATCGGTCGGCTCGACCGCCTCCTCTGCGGATCTGCGCTCTGCGATGTCCAATTCGGGTAGGGCGCTGTCGGCCGGCAGCCGTGCTCGCATCGCCTTCACGGCGGCTTTGATCTCCGTTTCGAAGATATCCCAACGCGATGGCGCGAGCGACTCCAGCATCAGTTCCAGCGCATCCACAAGCGCCGCCTGTGCTTCGCCGGCTTCCGTCAACGCGAAGATGCGCCAGGCGCGCAAGGAGCGGTAGCTCGGGTGAAGCCGCAGTCCCTCTTCAACGATGGCCAGCGACTCAGCGCTGTCGCCCAGCTCCAGCAGGGTGGCGCCCAGTTGCGTATAGAGGCGAGGCATGTCCTTCGGCGGCAAGCCCTGCGCTTTGGGCATCGCCAGCAATTCGCGATAAATTGGCAGCGCCTGCTCGGGCACGCCAAATGCGCGCCAGCAAGCGGCCAATTCGAACATAATGCGCGCGTGACCGGGGTAGGTCGCGTGCAACTGTTTGAAATGTTCAATGGCGCCGCCCAGGTTGCCGCCTCGCTTCAGGCTTAATCCCGCTTGAATTAGCTCGGTGATGACCGCCATCGATTTCAGTCCCCATTCCCAGGCTGCAACTAAAAGTATAACACGGGCAGAATGTCCTACGTATCTTCCTGGCAGGCGTTGCGCCGCGAGGAGTCGCCAGCATGGACAACGGGTAAACTCAGACTTCAATCAAAGGCACAACATAACCGTCATCGAGCCAGGCATGAAGCTGCGACGCGTCAACGGCGGATCCGGGGAAGCCGTCGGGGTGCTCGCTAGCCAGATGGATGAGCGCTTCGTCATTTTGGTAGATGGCGCGAAAGTCATGGTAGGTGCCGCGACTATGCGAGACGTAGCACCAAGGCGCCAGCTTGTAAATCGTTTCGGCGCTCAAGTTGGGCAGGCGATATTGCAAAGGCGGCTTCTTCACGGCTTTGAGGATCACGTCGGCGAAGCGGCTGACCATCGTTTCCAAGGAATACTCCGCCTTCAAGTACCGCAGCGTGGCGGCTGAAGTACGCCGGCGCTCGCTCAGGATCCGGTGCGCCAGCGCAGCGGCCTGGTCGATATCGCCGTAATCGACGCGATCGATATGATCATCCGGCAGCAAATCGCGATAAGCGGCGACGCGCGCAACAATCGGTAGCGTGCCGCAGCCCAGCGACTCAAAGGGCGTATTGCCAAAGGTCTCGACGCAGTTGCCGATGCACATCGTCACATCTGCCAGACTATAGTATTCGGGAATGAGCGCTTCACTGATCCAGTCGTGAAAGACGAAGTTGTTTTCCAAGTTCGCGTCGCTGATGGCGCGCTGCAGTTGGTCATAGTAGGCGATGTTGAGCGGGTCGCTCTCGGCATCCAGCCAGCGGGGCACGAGCACGCGCAAGCGCTCCCAGCCCATTTCATGCACCAGCAGCCGCGCCACCCGAACGACTTCGTAGATGCCTTTATTGAGGTCCGGACGATGCGGGAAGAGCATCACCGGGTGGCCGGCGATCTCGGCGGAGATGACTTCAAAGATTTCGGCTGGCGGACGGTATTGAAAGACATCCCAGTCGAAGCCATTATGGATGGCGTGCATGCGATCTCGCACGTCCGGCGCGAACTGCGAAACAACCGCTTCGTAAGAGGCGCGCGTATGCTCGGATGGCAAAATCCACTCGTCGCCTTGAAACAGAAAGGCAGCTTGCATCGTCTCCGGATAGATGATGCTGCGCAGCGAGATCACCGTTGGTTTGGACTGGTAGACGAGCGGAAAAATCAGCCCGCCGTCATGGCTGTAATGGATATCGGCCTCGGTAATCGCGTCGCCCATAGTGCGCATGGCGTTGGCGATATGATATATCGGCGTGAAATAGGGTTCGGGGTAGGGCTG
>WTGC01000215.1 GCA_011523705.1 Chloroflexota bacterium
TTCCACAAGTTGATCCGCTGCGTGAAAATGCGCGCGTTATAGTTGTCCTCTTCGAGCCAACTGCCATCCGCCAGCTTGTGCCGGCCGCGGCTGCCCACCGCTTCGCCCACGTACTGTCGCCAGGTCGCCAATTCATCATCGGTCAGGAAATCATGAATGACGACAAAACCATTCTCTTGATAAAACGCGATCTGTTCCGCTGTAACCCTGTGATTCATATTCTTTCTCTCCCATTAGGGCCGGTCTTTCCGCCTAGTTTGGCAGCTTGTCGGAGTATAATGCCGCTTGTTGCGCTAATCAACTTTTCCAGCGCAAGCAAGCAAGTTCCTGCGAGCCAAAGGCGCAAGACCTGCATGCGCATGATCAGGCGCGCGAAGCCAAATAACCGACCTCTTCGTTCGCCTCATTCAGGATCATCCGCCACAAAGTCGATACCAGTAGCTCTCGCGTCAGCAAGAACAAGAGCAGCCCAACGCCAAGACTGTAAAGTTCCAAGCCGATAATGACCGCCAAGGTCACGGCGTAGCAAAGAGCCTGCGCCAGCGCAAAGGCCACCACCGCGACGCTAGTCTTGTCGACATTTCCCTCCGAGCGAATCGACGCTTCAATAGCGATCAGGCAGGCAAGCACCGTCGATTGCGAGTGCTCCAGCCATATCACCGCGGCCGCCAGCACAAGGTCTAGCAGGATCGCAGCCAGGTCCAAAATCGAACTTTCGGATAGCAGTGTCAGGGCGATGCACAGGGTCATAAGCAATACGAGGGTGACCAGCCCTGCCAGCACGCGCCGCAACAGGCTCAGCCATAAAACCGCGTCATCGTGATTCAAGACCACCTTGCAGACCGTCATATAAACAAATACGCGGCCCGGCGGAATCACGCTGATCTCGTCCAATACGCCCAAAATGGACTGGCGCGACATCAATGGCACAATGCGCGCGATCCAAACGGCGCAATGCGAGAAGCTGAAGAGCATTAGCCAGACCGGCAGCAGCCAAACAATCACGTGGTCGATGAGGGCGTAGCTGTAAGCGACGAGGATCAACAGAACAAGACCGCAAGCGACGCTTAACCGAAGCACCGGCAGATAACGCGCGCCTTTCAATTGCCGTCTGAGGTGGGCCGCCACCGGGTGAGAGGCGTCGCGCGAAAGATCGCGCCATAGCGACGCGCGTACCCGCATGTGCCAGAGGAATATGCGCAAACAGCCGCTAATCTGAGATGCGGGGCGGTTCCAAATGCGTGTCACGGGCGATTGCTTGGTTGCGCCGAACCGCGCAAAACGATACTAAACGGCGGCCGGCGTTAGCAGTCGCTTCTTTTCGACATCTACCGCATCGTCATAGAGGAAGCACTTAACGCTGCGGCCTTCGTGCATCACGCTCGGCGGCACATTGTCGTGGCAAATGTCCATAACAGCTGGGCAGCGTCCGGCGAATTTGCAGCCGATGCGCGTGTACTCGTCGGTTTCGATAACTGCCAAGTCGATTTTCTCGTCCCAGGCTTCTTCCGACTTAATGCTGGGAATGGAAGTCTTGAGGTTCTGCGTGTAGGGATGGAGCGGATTGCCCAATACCTGCTCAGTCGGTCCCATCTCGACGATCCAGCCGCGCAGCATGACGGCGATGCGGTCGCCAGTGTAATAGGCAGTCGCCAGATCATGCGTGATGTAGATAACGCTGACGTTGTTGTCTTCCTTAAGCTTGCGGAACATGTTCACAATCGACATGCGCAGTGAAGCGTCAAGCATCGACACCGGCTCGTCAGCGACAATCAGAGAGGGCTTGGTAATCAACGCCCGCGCGATCGCGACGCGCTGCGCTTGCCCGCCAGATAGCTCGTTGGGATAGCGCCCGGCGATCTCCGCCAGTGTCAAGCCAACCTCGCTCAAAACCTCATTAATGTAGCGCGGCGCTTCCTTCTTGTCGGCCACCATTTTGTAGTTCCGCGCAGTCTCGTAGAGGTAACTGTCGATGCGTTTCAGCGGGCTGAATGCAGCGAAGGGATCCTGGAAGACCGGTTGCACCTCGCGATAGAACCAGCTCTTCATTTCTCTGCGGCTGATATCGTTGATGACGCGGTTCTTGTAGCGCAGGATGCCCTCTGATGACGACTCCATACCCAGCACCATCTTCGCCAATGTGGTCTTGCCACTGCCGCTCTCACCGACGACGGCGAAGATCTCTGGTTTGTCCGAATCGATGACGATCGAGGCGTTATCCACTGCGTGGAAGTCTTGTGAGGCAAAGCCCTGACGAATATGAAATACTTTGGTCAGGTTCTCTATTTGCAGGAGCGGCGGCTGCGCCGACACCGGCAGGCCCTCAGCGGGCGCGTCACGCGTAGACATGCTCACCTCCGCGGCTGAGCTCCTCCTCGACCACATGACAAGCGACGAAGTGGCGCGTAGACACTGCCACGTCATGCTTCGGCTCAATTTGGATCAAAGCGGGTTCGATCGTTTTGCAAACTTCCTTAGCCAGCGGGCAGCGTTCATGGAAGCGGCAGCCGCTCGGCGGACGATCCAGCGCCGGCGGACGCCCGGGAATGGCCAGGCGCTCCTCGCGCGAATCCAGACTGGGCAGCGATTCAATCAGGTAACGCGTATAGGGATGGCGCGGATTCTCCAATATCGTCTTCGTATCCGCCTCTTCCACCAGCTTGCCGGCGTATAAAATGCCGATCCGATCCGCCAGGTTGGCGTGCACGCCAATATCGTGCGTGATCAATACCAGCGTGCTGCCTTCCTTTTGCTGCACATCTTTCAGCATTTGAATCACGCCGCGCTGCACCACCACATCCAGCGCCGTCGTCGGCTCATCGGCGAAGATGAGCTTGGGCCAGAGAATAGTCGCCAAGGCGATGGTCACGCGCTGGCGCATGCCACCCGAGAGCTGATGAGGATACGAAGCCATCACCTTCTCCGGCAAACCCAGATCGCGCAAATAATCAGCCGTCAGTTGGAATGATTCCTTCTTGGTCACATCGCGATGGGCGCTGATGAAATCGTGAAAGGTATCGCGGATCCGCCGCACCGGATTCAGCACGTGCATCGAACCCTGCGGGATGTAAGAAATCGTGCGCCACTTCATGTCCCGCTGCTGCTCCTCGGTCATGTCCGCGGCGTTCATCGTCTCACCCTCGAGATGATAGATCACCTCGCCACCAACCACCGTCAGCGGCGGCTGATAAGCGCCCAGCAGAATGCGCAGCAACGTCGACTTGCCGCAACCCGATTCACCGGCGATCCCGTAAACTTCGCCCTCTTGAATGCGCAAAGTAATATCGTCAACCGCTTTGACCGTGCGCTCGACGCCATAGGCTTTGGTGATGTAATAGGCGCGCAGATTGTTGGTTTCGATTATGGTGCCCATACGTCATCCTTGTGGCGCGTAGACACTGCCACATTATCTTTGCGCGGGTCGTCATCCTGCGCCTCTTCGCCCGCGTGCGCCGTCAGACGAA
>WTGC01000246.1 GCA_011523705.1 Chloroflexota bacterium
AGCCGGTCGCCTTGCCGAACAACTCGGCCATCATGCGCTTGATATCGCCGCCTTTGGCGATCACGTGTCCATGTCCGCGATGTGTGCTGATAATGGTGTCCTCGTCGGTCAGGGCGGCGCAGACACCGGCAGCGACCGCTTCCTCGCCGATATAGAGGTGTACAAAGCCGGGCAACTGACCCTGCCGGAAAAGCCGGCCTACTTCTTCCTCAAAACGGCGGATGCGCAGGATGCGCGTGTAAATGTCAAGTACAACATCGACCGGAATGCCCTGATGATGCATCTCTTCTCCTCAGGTCAGCAAAGCCTCAGCAGTCAGCGCCAGCGCTTTCGTTGCGCTGATCACCTGATCGACGCCAACGCATTCATCAACCATCGGCCATGCGGGGATGAAACCGGGGCCGTATTCGACGCACGTTATCCCGGCGCCCTTGAAATGGCAGGTATCGGCGGTCGCGCCGATGCGATGCCCGGCGCCGACGCGCGGCTCCTCGCCGGTGACTTGTTTGTGCGCCGCGATCAATGCTTTGACGAGCGGCGAATCCAGCGGCGTCGCTTCACGCGCCGGCATGTTGGGCTGCTGATCGCTCTGCGGAATCACTAATTCGTATTCAAACTCATGGTCCGCAAGTTTGATCTGCTCCAGACGCGCCGCCATGTCTTCGCGCACGCCGTCTTCGGTCATGCCAGGAATGATCCGCAGGTCAAAGGTGAGGGTCGTCACATCCTGATAATGCTCAATATCGCGGATCGCCATCGAAGGATATCCTGGAATCAGCGGATGCGGCTGATAACGCAGCCAGCCCCCGTCTTCCGTCCGCGGGATCTGTACGTAAGAGGGACTGAAGGCTTCGATAACCTTGGTCGCCTTCTCAATCGGATTCACAAAGGGCACGCGGTGCTTGAATTCGCCCAGCACCCGAATCTTGCCTTGTACATATCCGACTGAAATCAGGCCGACATCCAGGTTTCCCGCTTCGGTGACGATGCAATAGTCGGGATGGCAGCCGCTCTTGATCAGATGCAAGGCGCCCACTCCCCCACCGGTCTCGGCGACGACGCAGGCGAGTATCAGGTCGCCCTTAAGCGCCGCCCCGGAACGGCGAATCGCCTCCGCCGCGATCAGCATCGAGGCCAAGCCCGCTTTCATGTTCAGCGCGCCCAGACCATAGATCATCCCTTCATTGATTTCCGCGCCAAATGGATCGTAGCGCCATTGCTCGCGCCGGAAGACATCGCCATTCCAGTCGCTTGTATCGGTGTGGCCACACAGCATAAGCGAGGGACCGCTGCCGTCGCCGCGCAACGCGCCTATTGCCTGATGGGTCACGTTCCCGTCACGCAGGGGCGTCTCTTGAAGCTCGACATCGTAGCCGCGCTGCGACATCCAGTCGGCGAGCCAGCGCCCGATCGCGGACTCTTGCCACAAGAATGACGGGATGCGGATCAACTGCTGCGTCAATTCGATGGCTTCGTGATCCTGAATATGCTCAAGGATTGTGGACATCAGCTTCAATCAGCGTCGACGACTGCCCAAACATCAAAACCGACTTGAGCGCCGCCCCACAGTTCCTTGACGCCAATCGTATTGCGTGTGGGATAGGGCTCGCTGAAGTATTCGCAATAGATTGCGTCCATTTCTGCAAAGCGGTTGATGTCGGTCAGCGAGACGTTGACCCGGATGACATTTGACATAGCGCAACCGGCCCCTGCCAGCACGGCTTTGATATTGTCCAGCGCTTGTCTCGCTTCCGACTCGAAACCACCGCTGACCAGTCCAGAGCCGTCGGGCGCCGTGCCGAGAAAACCCGATGACACCAGCAGGTTGCCGTGCCGCAGGCCCTGACTATAGCCACTTGTGGGGACCGGCGCCTTTTCGGTCAGGATGAGATCCGGGGGAGTCATCGCTTATGCTCCATTTTGGGCGGCGGCATCGGTCTTTTCCCGCGCCTCCGCCAGGTAATTGTAAATGGTCGAGCGGCTCAATCCCAGCTCCCCGGCGATAAGCGGCACCGCTCGCTTCACCTGGAATGCGCCCTTTTCGTCAAGCCGGGCGACGAGATCAATCTTGTCGTCTTTGGACATAATCGGCAGTTCGGCGCCCATTTCGTTGACGGCTTCGCGCATGATGCTGTGGATGGTCTGCTGAATATCGTCGGAAAGCGTCTCGTTGACCTCCGATCCGGCATCCAAAGCCAGGAAGTCGCCCAGGATACGGTGGATGCCGGCGAAGGCGCTGATATCCAGATTGACGCAGAAGGCGCCGTATGCCGCGCCGCTTTCATCGCGGAGGAACATCGTGCAGGACTTCATATTCTTGCCGTTGGGCAAGGATGTCTGATAGTTGTGGAAGTCGCGTACAGTATCACCGTTGCGCGCATGCGTCAGCAAAAGATCAGTGGCGCCGCCACCAACCTTTCGCCCGCTGATATTGCCTTCCATGTGGATGATGGAGCGTTCGAGATCACTGAAGTCATGAATGACAACTTCGCAATGCGGCGTAAAGAGCCTGGCAATGCCGACGGAAATCTGCTTGAGCAGGGCAAAGGTCGCCTCTCTGTCCGTTATCCGGATTGGTTCACGGGTGCTCATCGGGACATCGATTTCTTAAGCTGCGTCCATTCGCGCCTCATCGTATCGAGGCAGATTTGCAATTTAGCGCTTCATGATAAACAATATATCCAAGAATTATACAAACTGTAAAGAGACGGCGCAACTTATGTCCTCTGACGCGAACGCGAAACAAGACATCCTGTATTCACAGAAGGGACCGCCAACGCTTGATGAGATGACGGGACCGGAAGTCGAAGCGGCGCTGACACAAACGGATGTGCTGCTGCTGCCCGTTGGCGCCACGGAAGCGCATGGCGCGCATCTCCCGCTCGGCACGGACTCATTCGAAGCGCGTGAGAATTGCCGTCGAGCGGCGATTCGCCTTGAGGCGCTGGGCTGCCCGGTCGTCATCGGGCCCGTCATCCCCTTCGGCACGTCAAGCTTTCACCTTGGTTTCGCCGGGACGATCAGTCTGAGCTCCAACACGATGATAAACCTGCTGACGGAGGTTTGCCTGAGCCTGCACGAGACCGGGTTCCGTAAGTTCGCCCTGGTGCACGGCCATGATGGCAATCTGCCGGTCATGATGGTCGCAGCGCAAGATGTCGTCGATAGTACCGCCGACGCGCAGGCGCTGGTGCTCAATTGGCTGACGCCGCTCAGCAAGGTCTATCACAAGATTCAGACGTCCAGCAAGCAAGAAGGCCACGGCGGCGAAGGCGAGACCGCCCGCATCCTGGTCACCCATCCTGAGTTGGTGCATTTGGATCGCTCGATCAAACACCACGTCCCGCCGGATGCCATGCGCAAGATTCAAGGCGCCGAGCATATCAAGACCGGCGGCGGCATCTTCTACGCCACGCGCCGCTACAAAGATCACAC
>WTGC01000032.1 GCA_011523705.1 Chloroflexota bacterium
GAGACCGTCTTGCGCGACGGCTGGCTGCACACTGGCGATGTCGCCGTGATGGACGACGACGGCTACTTCAAAATCATCAGCCGCAAGCGCGATACGATCTTCACCGGCGATTACAGCGTTTACCCGCGTGATGTCGAAGAGATTTTGTACGAGCACAACAAAGTGCTTGAGGCGGCCGTAGTCGGCGTTGGGCGTGAAGCTGGCAACCAGAAGATCAAAGCATTCGTCGTGCCCCGCCCTAACAGCGACCTGTCCAAAGAAGAATTGCTGGAGCTCTGCAAGCGGCGCCTGGAAGGATACGCCGTGCCTTGGGAGATCGAATTTCGGGAATCTCTGCCTCGGTCATTCATCGGCAAAGTGCTGCGTCGAGTGCTCCATGAAGAAAACAGCGCGGGTCCCTAGTCCTTGAAGCCACTGACCGCGGCCTGCCGAATTATGAAGCCGTCTAGAGCAAAGTGCCTTGTGACTAAGTCGCAAACCAGCGCCGACGATTCAAAAGCGGGTGATCATCGCTGATGGCCTCACTGGCGCTCTTTCCACTGAATACCGTGCTCTTCCCCGGCATGCAGATTCAGCTGCATATCTTTGAAGAACGATACAAGCTTATGATCAACAAATGTATTGAAAGCAATGCGCCATTTGGCGTTGTCCTCATAAAGCAGGGTCGCGAAGCGCTGGGACCGGCAGCGACGCCCTATTCGGTAGGTTGCACGGCCGCCATCAGCGAAGTACAGCGGTTGCCGCTGGGAAGAATGAACATAACCGCAGTCGGGCAAAGACGATTTCGCATCAAGGGCATAGATCGCAGCCAGCCATTTCTGCTTGGCGATGTCGAATTCTTCACGCCAGCGGACGATCAGCCCGATCTCGTTCACCGCTACAGCAGGCTGCTGCGCCCGCTGGTCATTCGCTATTTGGAGACGCTGTCTTCTTCGGAAGACGCCAACTTTGACCAGGAGCAGATCCCGCACGGTCCGCGATCGATTGCTCAAATCGCGTCAATCTTGCTGCAGGCGGACAGCGCGCAAAAGCAGCAGCTGCTCGCGATGCCTAGTCTATCCCGCCTCCTGCGAACGCTCGTCGAAATCTACCGGTTGGAGACCTTGCTCCTGCGAGTTCGCCTTTCGCCACCAGACAAGGAATTCAATATCGGTCCCTTCTCCAGCAATTGAAGCAAACAGAGCGGCTAATTCAATGACTGATAATTTGTTGCCTGTCCGTGTATATTTGGCAGTGTTTACTTGTCACAAACGGCGGCAGGGTTGAATCATTGAAAGACATCGCAAGCATTGCGCTGCGAGCAATATTGCTATTGCTCGCCACGATTCTGACGCTGGAGACTGTGCTGCAGCTCGCCTTTCCGCATCTGCCGAAAACGCTCACACAGTACATGCCGCAATATCTGGAGCGGACCGGGCACCGCCTGGTTACCGAGCACGGCGCTCAAGAATATCCCGCCGGGCAAGTCGTGGAATATGATGTTACGCCGTTGAGTGGCGATATGTACCAACTCACATGCATATCGCCCGCCGACGCGCAGCCATTCGAGCCGTATCGAGTATCCTTCAAGCGAGACAAGCACGGCTTCCGCAATGCTGAACCATGGCCGGAAGAGGTAGACATGGTCGTGCTTGGCGACTCTTTCACGGCGGCGGAATTGGTGCAGCGGCCATTTTGGCAGGAACTTTCCGAGTCGATGCTGGTACTGGCTGTACCAGGAACTGGCACGCTTGAACAGCAGCGCCTCTTCGACGCCTTCGCAGTGCAACGCAAACCCGAGATTGTTGTACTCGCCTTCTTTGCCGGCAACGACCTGAGCGACAACGAGTCATTTGCCGAGATGACAAGCGCGGGCTTGACCAAGCGCGACAAATTGCATCGCGGCAAGAATCCTTTGGATTACTCGCTTGTATTCCGCCTGCTCCAATACATAGCGGAAGCCACAACGACAGCGCCGGCGCACAGCTGCCACTATCCCATCATGGCGCATACGGATCCCCCGACGCCTGTTGCTTTCTATCGCAAGTTCCTGCCCTTACTCGGCACGGACAGGGACGCCCTGCTGCAAAGCAAGGCGCTGCAACTGACGAAACAAAGCATCAGCGAGATGGCAAACGCTCTCGCGTCTTACGGTGCTGAGCTATTGCTCTTGTATATCCCACAAAGAGCCGAACTCTATTGGAATTATCTGGACGAGGCGAGCAAAGCGACAATTGTCGCGGTCGAGTCGCGCGATCGCCGTATCACTGGCCTGGATAAAATAGACGAAAACTTGTCCGTCCAGCGCGATATCATGAAGCAGCTGGCGGCCGACCTCGGCGTATCATTTCTGGACCTGACGCCGCCGCTCGCCGATGCGATTCGCGCTGGACAAGCGCCCTATTTCTTCGCCGACACGCATTGGAATCAACAGGGACACAATGTCGCCCGAAACGCCTTGCTTGACTTTCTGAATCGGTCTAACCTAGAAAAGTGATCCGAGTTCTTGGACAGACTTTGATTCACATTCGACCCCTTTTGCTTTCGTCGCGGCATTGGGAGGGGAGATACGCTTGAAGAAACTCTTGAAGATCGCTTGGGATCGCTTCAGCGTCAATTCGGCGATCGTCGCCGATTTGAACGGGCGATTCATCGCCACCGCATTTTACTTCACCATCATGGTGCCCTTCGGTTTGTTGTCGGCAATCTTTATGGACCCGCTCCGCAAAAGGAAAGGCGCGGCACGCTGGACGGAGCGAGAGACCGTGCCAACCGACATCGCCTCGGCGAGAGAACAAGGCTAGCCATGTATATCCTTGG
This sequence comes from Chloroflexota bacterium, assembly GCA_011523705.1. GTDB lineage: Bacteria > Chloroflexota > Anaerolineae > Aggregatilineales > Phototrophicaceae > UBA6055. Next base: position 2,800 of record WTGC01000032.1, read on the forward strand.
CATATCCGCCTTCTACCATGACTCGGCAGCGGCTTTGCTCAGCGATGGCGAGCTGGTCGCCGCCGCCATGGAAGAGCGGTTCTCACGGCTGAAACATGATAATGGCTTCCCGCAATTGGCGGCCGAATTCTGCCTGCAGCAAGCCGGGATAACAGCGGGTGATCTGGAATACGTCGTCTTTTACGAGAAGCCGCTGCAGAAATTTGAACGTATCTTGCAAACGGCGCTGAATACTTTTCCCCGTTCGTCGGGCCTCTGGCGCGAATCGATGATGACCTGGCTGAGCGACAAACTGTGGGTGCGCAGCCACATCGCGCGCGGGCTCGGTGTTCCCGCTAACAAAATTCTGTTTTGCGATCATCACATGAGCCACGCGGCCAGCGCATTCTTCGCCTGTCCTTTCAAGGACGCCGCCATCTTGACCGTCGATGGCGTCGGCGAGTGGGCCACGACGACTTTGGGCAGTGGCAAGAGTTCACTAGGCGAAGCGGACGACGCGCCGCCGGCGATTGAGCTCTTTGAAGAACAGCGCTTCCCGCATTCGCTGGGTTTGCTCTACTCGACCTTCACCGCCTGGCTTGGCTTTCGCGTCAACAATGGCGAATACAAAGTGATGGGCATGAGCCCTTACGGCGCGCCGCGCTATATGGACAAGATTCATAAGGTCGTCGCAGCCGATGAAAGCAACGGCGCCTTCAAACTCGACATGGATTATTTCGATTTTCACCGGTCGACCACGCGGAGTTACAGCAGCAAATTCCTCGAGCTATTCGGCGAGAAACGCGATGACGATGCCGATTTCTTCACCATGCGCACCAATCCGGAACGCGCGGCCGAGCGAGCAGCGATGGAGACCAATCAGTATTATGCTGATGTCGCGGCCAGCATCCAGCAATTCACGGAAGACACCTTGATCAAGATCGCCAAGCGTTTGTACGCGCGCACCGGCATGAGCAAACTGGTTATGGCTGGCGGGGTCGCGCTCAATACCAAGGCAAATTGGCGCATCTTGAATGAAACGCCATTTGAAGAATTGTGGATCCAACCGGCGGCCGGGGATGACGGCGGCGCGCTGGGGGCCGCTCTATGGGTTTGGCATACGTTGCTAGGGAAACCGCGAAAATGGGTGCAGAAGCACGCCTATTACGGACGCAGCTATTCCGACGAAGAGTGCCGCGCATTTCTCGATCAGGAAGCGCTTAACTACGAGAGCTTCTCCGATGAGGGCAAATTGACGGAAGTGATCGTCGATGCCCTGACCTGCCAGCAGGTCATCGGCTTTCATCAGGGACGCTTTGAATGGGGACCGCGCGCCTTGGGGAACCGGAGCATTTTGGCCGATCCGCGCGGCGCCGATATGAAAGAGATCGTGAATACGAAAATCAAATTCCGCGAGCCATTTCGGCCCTTCGCGCCGGTTGTCCTGCGGGAGCGCGCGCCGGAATACTTCGATTATCCGCAAGTCGCCGATCACGATACGCCGCGTTACATGCTGATAGTGGCGCCGATCAAGCAGGACAAGCAGACCGAAATCCACGCCGTCAACCACGAAGGCACCGGGCGCCTACAATCCATCGATCGCGAGACCAACACACGCTATTATGATATCGTCCAGCAATTTGGCGAAGCGACCGGTGTGCCGATCGTGCTCAATACCTCATTCAATTTGCGCGGCGAGCCCATTGTCAATACGCCGCGCGAAGCCTACAATACCTTCCGAAACAGCGATATTGACATGCTCGTATTGGGATCGCATATCGTGCGGAAACCCTGCTAAACCCTGAGTTCCTCAAAGGGAGACATCATGGCGACGAAGGCAAAACACGACGACAATTCACCGAGCGCAATGGAGGACTTATTCATGCGTTTGGGCGTGTTAGGCGAGCTGCTGTCATACCTATGGAAGCGCAAACTTTATTGGATGCTTCCGATGGTCATCACTTTGCTTGTCTTCGCGCTACTGATCGTGCTTGGCGGCTCCAGCCCAATCAGTCCATTCATCTACACGCTGTTCTAGATCGTTGACTACGGCAGTTTCAGGCAAATGGATCCTTCACTCGTCAAACAACTGACACTGATTGCCTTGGTCGCCATTGTCCTTCGGCTGGGGCTGCTGGTCCATCAACGATCGCTAACGAACAAGCCCATCCATGGCGGCGCGCTATCGCAGCTGCTGAACTTGCTGTCTGGGATGTGCTTCGTCGCGATTCTGCCAACTGTGTGCCTAAGTGTATTGATACTGCATCCAGGAGCCCTGAGCTTCGCCGGCCTCATCTGGCATCCGATCTTGTTCACCGTCATTTCGCTTGGGCTGGGCAGTTTCGTCTTCGCCCTGCTGCACGCCCTGGTCGAGCGCGCTCCCCTGCAGCGGGCCGAGCGGGAGGCGGCCGCCGTCAAGGCGCGTGGCTGGACTGAAGAGGACGCCAAGACGTCGGGCTTGTAGGCTCCGCAGCGTAAAATCAAATATCCAGGTTGCGTACCTGCTTGGCGTGGGTCTGGATGAACTTGCGGCGCGGCGGCACGCTGGCGCCCATCAAGGTATCGAACACCCGGTCGGCATCGGCGGCGTCTTCAATCGTCACTCGCATCAGCGTACGCGATTCCGGATCCATCGTCGTCTCCCAAAGCTGATCCGGATTCATCTCGCCCAGACCCTTGTAGCGCTGCACAGTGACCTTGTCAGGATTCTTGAAGCGCTTCATCGACTGCTTCAGCAAATCTTCATCGGCGGCGCCGCCTTGCGGATAAATCCACTCCATCTTCTTGCCATTCTTCAATGAGAAAATAGGCGGCTGAGCGATGTATAGATGACCCTGCTGCACAATCTGGGGCATATGCCGAAAGAAGAAGGTCAATAGCAGCGTACGGATATGACTGCCATCCACATCGGCGTCCGTCATGATGATGACTTTGCCATAACGGAGGCGGTCGACTGACATTTCGTCATGGATGCCCGTGCCCAGCGCCGATATCAAGGCTTTGATTTCGTTGTTGTCGAGGATTTTGTCGATGCGCGCCCGCTCCGTATTCAGGATTTTACCGCGCAAAGGAAGTATCGCCTGAAAGTGTCGATCGCGCCCCTGCTTGGCGCTGCCGCCGGCCGAGTCTCCCTCAACGATGTAAATCTCAGCGTTATCGCCCCGCTCCGAGCAGTCTGCCAACTTGCCCGGCAAGGTGCTGCTTTCCAGCAGGCTCGGTCCGCTGCGCACGAGATCGCGCGCCTTCTTGGCCGCTTCACGGGCGCGTTTGCTCGTCATGCACTTGTCGACGATGCGCCGCGCTTCACGCGAATTCATCTCGAGGAATTCGTTGAAGGATTCGGTAACCGCCTGTGAAACCGCACCCTGTACCTCAGGATTGAGCAACTTAACCTTCGTCTGGCTCTCAAATTGCGGATCGGGATGCTTGACGCTGACAATCGCCGTCAAACCCTCGAGCGTGTCATTGCCAGAGAAGTTGCCGTCCTTGTCCTTCAACAGTCCCGCCTTCTTGGCGTAACGGTTGATAACGCCTGTAATCGACGACCGCAACCCGGTGATATGCGTGCCGCCGTCCGGTGTGTTGATAGTATTGGTGAAAGCCAGCTCCGTGGTTGTCGCCACGTCGGCATACTGGAAGGCGACTTCGACGCCTATCTTGTAGGGATTTTCGTTGCGGTCGAGAAATTCGATATCGCGCTCCACGTGAATGATGTTGTGAATCGCTTTGCGATTGCGATTCAAATAACGTACGAAGGAGCGCAAGCCGCCATCGAAATAGAAGGTCGCCTCACGCGCGATGGGATTGACGCGCTCGTCGCGCAAGCGGATCGTCACCTTGCGCGTCACGAATGCCATCTCGCGGAAGCGGGTCATCAAGGTGCTGAAGCTGAAATCGTTTTCCTCCAGGATAGTGAAGTCAGGCACGAAGGAAATCTCGGTGCCGGTTTCTTCGCCGTCCTTGAGTTGTCTTACTTTGCGCCGGCGGCCAGTCGGAATGCCGGCCTCGTAGGACTGCTCCCAAACATGGCCATCACGACGAATGGTCGCCGTCAAGCTCGCGGACAATGCGTTCACTGCGGACACGCCAACACCGTGCAAACCACCGCTGACCTTATAAGCTTCGTTATCGAATTTCCCGCCGGAGCCGACTTCGGTCATCACCACCTCGAGCGCTGATTTTCCGCTCTTGTGTTTATCAACCGGAATGCCGACGCCATTGTCGCGAATCGTTGCCGCGCCGTCACCATGCAGCGTTACCGCGATGAAATCGCATCTGCCCGCCAGCGCTTCGTCTATGGAATTGTCCACCACCTCATAAATCAAGTGATGAAGAGCGCGCTCGTCGGTGCCGCCGACATACATCCCGGGACGCCGCCTGATATGCTCGCGCGGTTCCAGTTTCTGAATATTATCGGCGCCATACTCGCGCTCTTGCTGGGCAACAAGTTCACGATCTTTTACCATCGTTTCTCCTGACATTCCTGCCAATAAGCTGCAATCGTCGAACCTGAAATTCGATCATTTGACGGGTACCAATTGCGCCAGATTCTTGCCTTCAGTTGACCTGCTTTGACTAGTCATATTATACAGCAGCCTTGGCTTTCGGACAATCCAAAGCGAGGGCGAATGGGGGCGCGCAGCATTGACAGCGCGAGGCGCCGCTCATACAATCGCGGCTGATGCCTCTGTAGCTCAGTGGACAGAGCACCGGTCTTCTAAACCGTTGGTCGCAGGTTCGAGTCCTGCCAGGGGCGACTCCATTTATGGTCTCGTTTCCGCAAGACAAAATCAAGCTGTTATATCGCTGAACAACTGGCGAACCTGTCCGCTCAACGCGGTTCTGTTCGTCTTCGCCCAGCGCTCGAGTTTTCGAAAGTGCGCCACGGCCTCGGCTCGACGGCCCAGCTGCATGTACAGCCGCAACAGTCTGAGGTGAATTTCTTCACGCCTAAAGTCAGTATCCAGCGCGCGAATGAGTGTGTGCAAAGCCAATTCGAAACTCTCGCGCGCTTCCCATATGGATGCGATATTCTCGAGCGCTTCAACGTAGGCATTTTGGTATGCTTCTCGCCGTTCCAGGATCCAGCCGTCGTCGTGACCCTGCAAGAATGGTCCACGATATAGTTTCGCCGCGCGCTGCCAAAGCTCGAAAGGCTCCGCCGGATCGCCATGTCGCCCCTCCAGCAGCGCTTCAACGAATTCAAATGCGTCGAAGTAAAACGGCGTATCCCGGTCAACGCGATAATATCTCCCGTCATGCGCCAGAACATCCATGCCTATTGCCTTGTGCAGGCGCCGCTTGGTCACATGAAATACGTTGACCGCCGAGTCGATATCCAATTTCGGCCAGAAGGTCTCGCAAATCTGATTGCGCGTAACTTCTGGTCGATCCATCGCGAAGAATAACAGCAGCCGCGGAAGGTGTCCCTCCCAGTTGTCAATCAGAAAGTCATCCAAGAAAACATATCCCGGACCCAAGGAGAGCACTTTGAGGCTGGCGTCGGTCGCGTTGCGCATGCCATAGATATTCTCCCGAACGATTTGACCATCGCGAATGATGACAGCCTGCCGATTGGCAATCATCGATAGCCACGGCATACGCGGGAGCGTCCGGCCATTTATCACGATCCGGCAGCGCGCAGGCGTCTCATACGACAGGCGTTCGACAAATCGCTTCACGTCGTCAGCGAGGTCCGCGCGGTCGAACTCATCGAGGACCAGCCAAATGTCTCCATCGCCCAACTCAGACAGCTCGGCGATGAAGGCTCGCAGTATCACATCCATGTGCTTGTACGGATCGTCGAAAACGTTTGCTGGCAAGACGTTGATTTGGCGCCCGAACGAGACATGCTGCCGCGACAATGTCCCCATTAGGCTGGGCAAGAAATTTGCCAGACAGATGTCGTCCAGGTCCAGCGCGTAATAGAACGCGTTTAAGTCACTGTCCCCCAGCAGCCGCGCCATGATGACCGAGCGCAAGCGGCTGTCCGGATGGAGCAGAATGATCTTTGCCTCGCTGGAATAGCGAAGGAAATTCTCGTACGCAACAGAGGTTTGAGCGTTTATAGTCAATTGCCGCATTCTTAACAGACTCGTCACAACGCTATATAGAATAGTATCATATTATATGCTAACAATGCCATTGGTGATAATCCGTCCTTCATCCCATACGACTGGATCGCTGTCACGGACACGAATAGACCCGGTCGGCGCTCATTGGACATTCAGGCTTCTTTGCCAGCAATGGGCGCGCGTTCGCAGTCCTGTCTCAACCTGCCTCGGTATCCATTCGCACTAATTCACGCCGCAACGTTTTGCCGACAGCTGTCTTTGGCAGCTCCTCGATATACGCGATTCGCCGCGGGATCTCATACGGCGCCAGCTTGTCTCCCAGAAACTCGATGACTTCATCCGCGTCCAGTCTCTCGCCAGGCTTCACTACGATCCAGGCTTTCAGCGCCTCCTGGCCGGCGCGCTCCGGATGTGGAATCGCCGCCACGCCCACCTCCAAAACTGCAGAGTGCGACGCGATAGCGTTTTCGACTGTTGTCGGGTAAACGTTGTACCCGCCGATCAGCGCCATGTCCTTCTTGCGATCGACAATGTAAAAATAACCGTCCTCGTCCATGCGCGCGATATCGCCCGTGTATAGCCAACGCTTGCCATCCTTCTCCCGCAGCGCTTCTTGTGTTTCCTCCAACATGCCATGATAACCAGCCATGACATTCGGACCCGCCATCACCAGTTCGCCAACTTCGCCAACCGGCACATCGGTTTCGCCGTCCTCCAGGCAGACGATTCGCATATCCATCTCTGGCAGCGGCAGACCGATTGACCCCGGGCGGTTTTCTTTGAAGATGGGATTGACGTGGGTGGCCGTCGGCGCTTCGCTCATGCCGAAGCCTTCGCGCACCGAGCCGCCCGAAAGCCGCTCGAATTCCGTCTTGGTCGCTTCCGGCAAAGGCGCCGACCCGCTCAAGCAAAGGTGCAGGGAACTCAAGTCGATTTCGCCGCTCTGCACTTTCGGATGATTGTTGATGGCGTTGTACAGCGCCGGCACGCCGGGAAACAGCGTGGTGCGGAAGGTCTCAATATTGCCCAATACATCGTCGATATCGCGCGGATTGGGCACCAGCACCACCTTGCATCCACGGTATACGCTGGTGCTGACGACGACGACCAGTCCATAAACATGGAAAAACGGAATCGCCCCAAGAAAGATTTCATCTTCAACCGGCGTATCAAATAGATCCAGAAAACCTTCTGTCTGCATCATATTCGCCACCAAAGCCCGATGTTTGGACATGGCGGCTTTGGCAACGCCGGTCGTACCACCGGTGTATTGGAAGATCGCCAGATCATCCGGCTGCACTTGTATATTCGCTTGCTGGCCATCAAACTTGTTCAGCAGATCCTGAAACCAGTGATCGCCTGCTTCGACGTCCTCCAGGTAATGCCCCTCTTTCTTCTCTTTCGCAATCGTGAATAGAAACTTCGCCAAGGATGGCAGATACTCTTTGATATTGGCGACGATCACCGTTTTGACTTTGCTCTTGGGCTGGACCTGCTTAACCAGGTCATAGAAGAGCGTCATCGTCAAGACAAACTCGGCATCACAATCGTCGATCTGATGCGCCATTCTCTCGGCGGGATATGTCGGGTTGGTCGCCGCGACCACCCCGCCGGCTTTCAAAATGCCGTAGAAGCTGATCACAAAGGCGACCGAATTCGGCATAACGATGGCGACGCGGTCGCTCTTTTTCAGCCCCAAATCGACAAGCGCGGCCGCCAGCGCATCCGAGGCGCGGTCTAGCTCTTCATAGGTGATCGACCGGCTGATACGCCCCACCAAGGGCAGATTCACCGGCGTAATCAAGGCCGTATTGTGGGGTATGCGGACGCGCGTATCTTTCAAGAATTGATGCAGCGGCACTTCCGGAATCTCAACCGAGGCCGGGATGCCGACATCGTAGCTACTGATCCAGGGCCTTTCAGCATACGTTACCATTTGTGCGCTCTCCCGCAATCAATCTAAATCGCAACTCTCAATAAGTATAGCGTATTTCTAGGATGGTTCAAAACACGAAGCGAACATCCGAGACTCTTCCCGGCGACCTTACGAGCTCCTTCGAGTTTATCCGGCCTCAGCAAACTGCCGCAGCCTATGGCAACCAAACGCGCCGCCAGAAGGATCATGACGGCGATAAGTCAATACGCTAATGATAACAGAAAGAATAGGAGCGGGCTTTACCGCGAGGAAGCGCTATTCCAATCGTGATTCGGCCCTATTCTACGCCAGCGTGTGGCTGGAGCCAAGCCATCCAGGCATCTGGAATCCGCGTGATTTCGCCCAACGCGTTCAAACAGATCAGCTTGAGAGAAGCTTCAAACAGGATTGCCTTCGTGTCCGCCTCAACAATCTCACAGCCGAAAGTCATCGCCCTGCTCCTGACGTCTTCTATCCACGTTCTTACTGTGATACGCTGATCATAATGCGCGGCCCGTTTGAACCGAGCATTGAGATCACCCGCAGCCAAGAAATAGCCCGACTTTTCGATTTCAGCATAGCTCCAGCCGTGTTCGCGAATATAGGCGCTGCGTCCTTCTTCAAACCACACAAAGTAAACCGCGTGATGCACGACTCCCATGCGGTCGGTTTCCGCGTAACGCACGTGGAAAGTTGTCTCACAGATGAATCGGCTTTTAGGCATTCCACCAGTTTCCCCTAGCGCGCAAATGCAAGTAGTCTAATGCCAGAATCACGCGAGACACAAGCATTGAATCCTGGCGCATCTGTGCCAGACTTGTCCCTGCAGCCAGAGACAAGGGGCTAACCATGTCACGACTTTTTGTGTACATGTTTTTCACGCTTTTGGTCGGCTTTTATCCGCTCGTAGCGCAGGCGCAGCAGGGCGCCGACCCCTATGCCGAATTGCCGAAGTCGCGCGCCGCTGACGGCGGTTTTATTCTCGGCGATCCGACAGCCGAAGTAAAGCTGATTCAATTCTCCGACTTTCTGTGCACCAGCTGTCAAAACTACGAGCCCGTCATACGGCGCTTCATTCAGGATTATGTCCAGACTGGGCAAGCCCAAATCGAATATCGCGTCTATCCGGTGATTGATCCCGCCCTGTCGGCGCAGAGCGCGGGGCTGGCGGAATGCGCGGACACGCTTGCACCGGGCCAGTTCTGGCGCGCCCGCGACCTGATGTTTGAGCTGGTTTCGACACGTGGATTCACCGATCAAACCGTCGCCGCCTTCGCCGACGAATTGCGACTCGATCACGCCCTGTTATCTGAATGCGCCGACGGCGCGAGCCAACATGCGATTGACGCCCGCTACGGCTTGTCCTTGGGCGCCAGCGCGGCGCCTTCTCTTTTCATCCAATACGGCGAGGCGGCGCCTTTGCCCATCGCCCTGGCTTTGCCGGAACATCACAGCGCGCTAGTGAACGCCATCCGCCCGACGTCAACCGCTCCCGTGTTAATCGAGCATGGGCGTTATGCCGGGCTGCAAACTTTTCGGCGAGTAGATGGCGGGCTTGTTCTTGGCGATCCGGAGGCCCCCATAACAGTTGTCGCCTTTGAAGATTTCCTCTGTCCGCATTGCCAGAATTATCAGACCAATGTCGATACCTTCGTCGAAGAATATGTGCGAAAGGGTCAAGCCCAATTTGAGTTTCGCTTCTATCCTTTGGTGAATCCGCAATATTCGACGACTTTCGCCAAAACCGCCGAGTGCGTGGCGGCGCAGGATTTGTCGCGCTTTTGGGATGCGCATGATCTGCTCTTCGAGTTTGCGCGGCGCGGCACACTGGATGATGTGGTCGCTAGCACCTCCGGCTTGCTCAATCTGGATGCTAATGCGCTGGATGAGTGCGTTGATCGCTCGATTCAATTCCTGGTCGATACGCAACTTGCCCAGACCGCCTTCGTCTCCGGCACGCCGGCTATCCGCGCCCGCCGAAATGGCGGAGACCTGAAGCTAATCTTCCTTGGTGAACAGCCAATTGATCGGGGCGCGCCCACCATATTTCAGTTGCGCAGCTTGATGGAGACCTCGGGTGATGTCACCATTGGTCCGCCCCAGCGAACACTGGTCGATGATCGCTTCCTGGAAGACACTAGTCTGATTACTGGCGAGCCCTGCGCGCCGCCCTGCTGGCAGAGCATCGTCCCAGGCGAAACATCCCTGGCTGAAGCGCTGAGAATAGTGAGCGCATTAGACGGAATCGCGGTACTGCAGCAAAGCGACCAGGCTTTTCAATTTGGCCTGCCAGATGCGCCGCCCTGCTGTCAAGTCACCGCCGACGAAACGCTAAAGGTCGACGCCATCATACTTCAATTCGCGCCTATGATGACCATGGGCGACGCCTTGGCCGAGCACGGCGAACCGCTCTTCTTCCGCGGCCAACCATACACGGATAGCGAAGCGATTCTTTGGTTCTACTATCCGGACCTCTTCACGATGATCCAGGTCGTCGTGCCGGGCCTAGAGGGCGCGCTGGACGCAAGTTCGCCGCTTGCCGCCGCCTACTACCTGACGCAAATGGATATGTCCGATGCGGTGGCTGCCGGCGCCCTTTCTGAGTGGAAAGGTTACGCATCGTATCAGGACTACGCAGCTGGATGAGACTATGACTGTAGACACAGGCGCGTCATCGCCGCCGCACGCGCAAAAGACCATGCGTCTCACCATCTTTACCTCCCCCTCCCTGACTCGTCGGGGAAGGGGCTCGGGGGGGTGGGGTTTGGCGTACGCAACGTAAACGGGACAGACTTGTCAGCGAGGTTGATGGCGTTCCCGCAGCCGCCGCTTCAGGTCATCAAACGATATATCCAGTTCCGCCATAAGAACCAGCGTGTGGTAAAACATGTCGGCCAGTTCTTCCAGTTGCTCGTCACGGTTCTCCCGCAAGGCGGCGATCACTACCTCGACCGCTTCTTCACCGACCTTTTGCGCGATCTTATCCCGCCCCGCTTCGAAGAGCCGGCTGGTGTAACTGCCCGGAACCGGATTGCGCTTCCGATCGGCGATAATGGTTTCCAGTTGATCCAGCATATCGTCCACGATTAGCTCCCGATCAGTATCGCTTTGGCTCGGCGATGAATTCATCCAGCTCGCGAAAAAAACAGCTTTCCGCGTTGGTGTGGCAGGTTGGCCCGGCCGGTTCAACAAGCAGCAGCAGCGTGTCGGCATCGCAATCGATCCGAATCTCCTTGAGCGTCAGGGCGTTGCCCGAGGTTTCGCCTTTGCGCCACAGCTTAGCCCGGCGGCGGCTCCAGAACACAGCCTGCCTCAATTCCAGCGTCCGTTTCAGCGACTCCGCGTTCATGAAAGCCAGCATCAGCACTTCGCCAGATTGTGCGTCTTGCGCAATGGCGGGAATCAATCCATGCTCGTTCCACTTGATGGCGGATAGCCACGCAGCTTCAAGCGTCATCCAGATTCTCCCATCCGGTCAAACGTATCGGTAAGCCACGCGCATGCAGATAGCGCTTGAGATCGCCCACGCGCAACTCGTTGAAGTGAAACAGGCTCGCGGCCAGCACGGCGTCGGCGCCGCCTTCTTGCAGTGCCTCGCGAAAATGGTCTTCAGTTCCCGCGCCGCCCGAGGCGATCACCGGTATCGAAACAGCCTCGGCCACCGCCTGCGTCATTTCAATATCATAGCCGGACTTGGTGCCATCTTTGTCCATGCTCGTCAGCAAAATCTCGCCGGCGCCGCGGTCCTCCACCTCTTTCGCCCAAGGCACCGCCTCTTTGTCCGTGGGAATCCGCCCGCCGTTGATATGCACCACCCACTTGCCGTCAACGCGGCGAGGATCGATCGCCACGACGATGCACTGGCTGCCGAAACCCCAGGCGCCGGCAGAAATGAGGTCCGGATCGCGCACGGCTGCGCTATTGATCGAGACTTTGTCGGCGCCGGCCAGCAAAGTGTCGCGGATGTCGTCAATCGTGCGGATGCCCCCGCCGACGCAATAGGGAATGAAGATGCTGTCCGCCACCCGCCGCACCATTTCCAGCATCGTCGCCCGCGCTTCATGCGACGCGGTGATATCGAGAAACACCAGCTCGTCCGCGCCTTCGCGATCGTAGATCATCGCTTGCTCGACCGGGTCGCCGGCGTCGCGCAGGTTGACAAAGTTCACGCCCTTCACCACGCGGCCATCCATGACATCCAGGCAAGGGATAATTCGTTTCGCCAACATGCTCAGCTTTGCCTCGCCGCGCTTAGCGCTTCCGCCAGCGTGAGTCGCTTTGTGTACAGCGCCATGCCGATGATAACACCGGCGACCATGCCGCTCCGCGCCAGTTGCTCAATCTCTGCAAGCCGGCTTATGCCGCCGGAGGCAATCACCTGCAGGCCGGTCGCGCGCGCCAACTCAACCGTGTCTTCAATATTGGCGCCGCTAAGCCCGCCATCACGCCTGACATCGGTATAGAGAGCGTGTCGCGCCCCATGCCCATAGAGCAGCGCGCCCAATTCAACCGGTGTAAAGGCCGAGGACTCGGTCCAGCCGTGAGAGACAACCTTGCCGTCTTTGGCATCCAGCCCCACGCAGATGGCGTTCTCTCCAAGGAGCGCAACCGCATCCGCCACGCTGGCGGGTTCGCGCACGGCGAGTGTGCCAATCACCAGGCGGCTGGCGCCAGTATCCCAAGCTTGCCTGAGCGCGGCCAGGTCACGCAATCCCCCGGTATATTGCACGCTGACGTCCATTTTCGCCACCGCTTCCAGTACGCTCAGATTGTCACTTTCGTCATCGAAGGCGCCATCCAGATTTACCATGTGCAGCCAGGTCGCGCCCTGATCAATCCATGTTTGGGCGGTCGCGACCGGATCATCGCTGAAAAGCGTCTGCCGATTCGGATCGCCTTCGCGCAGACGAACAACCTTGCCGCCACGAAGGTCAATGGCGGGGTAGACAATCATTGAAGCCTCCTATAGCCGCAGGAAATTCTCCAGGATCCGCAGTCCCGTATTCTGGCTTTTCTCCGGATGAAATTGCACGCCGAATATATTTCCTCGCTGCACAAAGGCGGCAAATTCGACGCCATATTCGACGGAGGCCACCACCGTATCGCGGTCGGACGGCGCGCAATAATAGCTGTGGACAAAATAGACATAATTCTCCTCGCCCAAGCCCGTCAGCAGCTCGGATTCTCGCCGGAAGTTCAACTGATTCCAGCCCATATGCGGCACCTTGCGATTGGCAAAGTGGGGAAAGCGAATCACCCGTCCGCCGAGAATGCCCAGTCCAGCATGCTCGCCCATCTCCTCACCGACTTCAAAGAGCATCTGCATCCCAACGCAAATGCCCAGATAAGGTACGCCAGCCGCCAGCGCATCCTTGAGCGGCGCGACCAGCTCTTGCTTGCGCATCTGCGCCATGCAGGCGCCGAAAGCGCCGACGCCGGGCAAGACGATTTTCTCCGCCCCGGCCAGCTGCTCCGGCTGCTGAACCACTTGCATATCTGTCACCTTCAAATGTTTCAGCGCATGAACGACGCTGCGCAAATTTCCCGCGCCATAATCGATGACCGCCAACATAGGCGCTCCCTCGCACAAAAAAGCCCCGCGAATGAGCGAGGCAGGACTTGCTGAATTAGTAACGTGTACGACTATGCGCCACGCATCGCTCGGGCTGGATCGAACCTATGGTGATGACGGATACGTACAAGTCTCATAGCGAACACTCTTCTCACGTCAAAGCGCAGTATATGCATTCGGCTGTGCGCTGTCAATGAGGAATTGCTTTCGCCAACCAGAACAGTGGCAACTGGTGATTGCAGGATGACATCTCGCATCTTGCCACGGTATTTTCTCCACTGCTTGTACTCGGTGGCAAAAGAAGCGGCGCGTGCTAGCTAACGTGCATACACCCGAGAAGACCGTTCCCTCCGCGCCCTCAATCGGCAAAGATTGAAGCGGCTTGCGGTAAATGTTATAATCGCCTTAATCCGTAATCTTTGCCGCCGGGCTGTGGCAATCGGAGATGAAGCGATGGAGATCAACCAAATCGCCAGCATGATCGAATGGCTGGATGAAGAACGCCGGCGCGACAAAGCCTTGATCGCGACCTTGCAAGAACGCGTGGCGCATCAGTCTGATTCCGTCGACAGCATGCAGCGCCGCGTCAACACGGTGGAATCGGACCAGGCTCTGATCAAGCAGGAATCGCTGCCGGCAAATAAAGAACATGACATCATCGAGCAGGTGCGCCAGGATATGGAAAAGATGCTGGAAAACGCCGAGGCGCGCCGCCTCACCGCCGAGCGCGAAGCGGAGCGCCGCCTGGAGCTGCAACGGGAAAACATCCAGCGAGCGGTAGCTGAGTTGAGCGAAAAGGCGGACCGGCTCGAAAGGCAAATTGCCAATGTCAGCGACATGCAAACCGAAGGCGACCGCCTGACCAACGCCATGCGCCTGCTCAACCAGGAAGTCGACGACCTGACCAAGAAGCTGGAAGGTCCGGATCGACGCCTCGCCTTCCTGGAAGAACAGCGCCGCACTGACGCCAGGCGGCTGGCTGAGCTGGAATCCGAATTGCCCGATTACAAAAAGTCGGTTGACAGCCTGCAGCCCAAGCTGTCACTCCTGGAAGATTTGGCCGTCCGCAATGAACGCCGCATTCAGGACTTCAACAATGTGGACCGTGAACGCCGTGATCAGATACAGCAATTCATCGACCAGCAGCAATTGCTGGTGCAGCAGCGCGATCAACAACTGGCTGAGCTCACGAAACGCTTCGGTGTGCATGACGAAGAACTTCAAAAGAACATCGAGCGATTCGAAGTCTGGGCGCAAGCTTATCGCGAGATGAAACGCATCGTAGACGACTTCAATCGCATCGGCGATCGTCTCGATCGGCGTATCAGCGAAGCCTCCGAAATGCAACGTTTGAGCGAGGAGCGCTTCCGCGAAGAATGGAACGACTGGCGCGATGAGGACCAGAAGCGCTGGAAGCAGCTGACGCTATCGAGCGACGAAGTCTGGCGCAATCACGACCGCGAATTCGCCAATTTCATCAGACGCATTGATGATCTCGAAGGCGCGATTCCCGGTCTGCGCAGCAATATTGAGCGGCTCTGGCACCTCGAGCGCGCCCGCGCCGAGCTCTATCGCGAACGCTATCAAGCCATGCTGCACGAATTTGACGTGAGCGATTCCGCTGACGGAGCATCCGCCAACAATCGCCTCAATTTGGACCGCTTCGGCAGCCCTTGATTCATGCGCGTTATCGGAACCGCCGGGCATGTTGACCACGGCAAATCAGCGCTGGTTGAAGCGCTGAGCGGCATCAATCCCGATCGGCTCGCCGAAGAGCAAAGCCGCCAAATGACCATCGACTTGGGCTTCGCCTGGCTTGATCTGCCTGATGGCGAAACCCTTGGCATTGTCGACGTTCCCGGCCATCGCGACTTCATCGAGAATATGCTCGCCGGCGTCGGTGGAATTGACGCCGCCCTGCTCGTCATCGCCGCGGACGAAGGCATCATGCCACAAACGCGCGAGCATCTCGCCATTCTTCAGCTGCTGGATATCCGCAATATTATCATTGTCCTAAGCAAAATCGACCTGATCGACGATTCGGAATGGATCGAATTGGTCGAGCTCGAGATCGAAGAGTTGCTGGCGCAGTGGGGGTTGAGCGAGCTGCCGCTGGTCGCCGTATCCGCGCATACTGGCGCGGGTTTGGACCAACTCGTTGAGACGCTTCAGCGTGTCCTGAAGCAGCTTCCCCAGCGCGTCAATTATCATCAGCCGCGCCTGCCAATCGACCGCGTCTTTGTCGTCAGCGGCTTTGGCGCCGTCGTCACCGGCACGCTCTCCGGCGGACCGCTCTCCATCGGCGACAACGTCGAGCTGCAGCCATCTGGAGCAGCCGGACGCGTCCGCGGGCTCCAGAGCTATCGGCGCGATGTCGATACCGCCATGCCTGGCAGCCGCGTGGCCGTGAATGTTGCCGGCCTCAGAAGCGGTGATATTCAGCGGGGCGATGTCTTGACCTATCCCGGACAGCTACAGCCCACGCTGCTCGCCGATGCCCATTTCACACAGCTCCACGATATCGAGCGTCCACTGGCGCACAATGCCGAAGTGAAGTTCTTTTGCGGCGCCGCCGAATCCGTCGCCCATGCGCGCCTGCTAGAATCCGATGCTTTGGCGGCAGGATCCGCGGGCTGGCTGCAGATTCGCCTGCGCGAGCCGATGCCCCTGTCGCGCGGGGACCGATTCATTCTGCGCTATCCGTCACCGGCCGAAACCATTGGCGGCGGCCTTATCGTCAACTCCCATCCTGGCCGTCGACTGAAACGATTTCAACCGGAGATCATCACTGAACTGGAATTGCGCTTGCGCGGAACGCCGGCTGAGCGGCTGGCGCTGGCCGCCAAAGGCGACGAGCCTCAAACACGAAGCGAGCTGCAAAAGCGACTGGGCTGCGGCGACGACGAACTGTCAACCGCGCTCGCCGAAGCCTTGAAGGACGGCCTCATTAGACAGCTTGACGCGCAGCGCTATTGGTCGGCGGAGTCCTGGCAGCGGCTCAGCCAGGCCATTGATAAGGAGCTTGGCGCCTACCATCAGGCGAATCCCCTTCGGCTGGGCATGCCGCGCCCGGCGCTTCAGAGCCGCTTGAACATCAAGCTTGGCTTGCTTGACGCGATTGTTGAGAACGAAGAAGGGCTGACCCTCGAATCCGGCTTCGTTCGTCTGCGCGAGCACGCAATCCGCTTCAGCGGCGAACAGCGGCAGAACGCCGAGCGCGTGATGGGGGCGCTGGAAGCGGAACCCTTTTCGCCGCCGGGCATCGCCGATCTCAATCGCATGGCGGGCGAAGACGTCGTGCGCGCCTTGAGCGACCTGCGGCAGATCGTCAACGTCAACGATAATATCGCCTTCACCGCCGAGAGTTACGATCGGCTTGTTGCCGAGGTCAGACAGCATATCACTGAATTCAACGAGATTGACGCCAAGACCCTGCGAGACAAATTTGGCAGCTCGCGGAAATACGCAATCGCCGTGCTGGACCACCTGGATTCCCTCGGCATTACCCAACGCGTTGGCGATGTGCGCAAAGGGGGCCGCAATCTCTAGAAGCGCCCACGCGGCTAAGACAGGAGCGCCGGCAGGAAACCGCCTACGAAAGCGTCGCCCAAGCCAATAGTTGTTGCGTCCGCCTGCTCGACCTGCGCCACCGGCACGCAGTAGAGTTTGCCGCCGCCCATCGCATTGATTGCCTTGGCGAATGCTGCGTTTTCATCGCTCGGCGCCAGATTCTCGATCTCGCGGTAATGCGCACTAGTGAAGCCGTCGCCGTAACGAAATCGCGTCGTCGCCATGGTGACGCCCGCTTTTAAGGCGCCAGCAAACTCACTAGCGCCAGCGCCGTGGGCAAGCGCCCAATTCGCAGTGTGCAAGACCATGGCCGCGGCCGGAATGTTTCGGTGCAGTTCGTCAAGCGCCTGTCTAACTTGGCCCGCGTCGTGCAGCTCCACCTTGCGCTTCAGATGATCTTGCAGCTCATCTTCATTCATGCTGTAAACGCTGACTCCCCGCCCGAGCGTACGATAAACCACTTGCCGAAACCGGGGATCGAAATAGCCCCCGTCCTCAAGGAAAACCTTGGCGCCATCCGGCAGCCGCGCCAACATGCCCGCAACCGTTTCCAGGCGATCCTCCAAGAGCCGTTGGTCCTGCATCGCGTTGAAGCCGGATATCAACAGCACCTCGGCCTCAGCGATCAGGTCAGCGAAATCCGGCGCGAGTCTCATTGCAATCCGGTCGGCGTTGCAGTGGAATATGAGGCGGTTGGGCCGGCGCGCGCGAATGTCAATCTCGCCCGCGCATATCCGGTCGCCCGCCCCAAATTGCACGATCAGATGCGGATAGACGCAGTCCTCCGCATTGCTGCAGACATAGGGGCTGCCGGACGGAATCAGGCGGCGAACATGATCGTTCAGTGTGATCAGATGCAGCGCCGATCGATGCCCCAGCTTCCGCATGGCGATGGCGGCACGGACCGAAGTTCCCCCGAGCGTGACTTCCTTTTCGAAGCGCGCCGCGAATCGCTCAATGAGCGCCGAGTCGCTGACGAAGCGTTCTCCGCCTTCAGCCCTGCTCATGAAGCCAAGAATTGAAACCAGCAGGTCGCGGTCCGACTGTATCTGGCGGCGCGTATTCAATTCGTCTGGGTGGATTTGATAGTGGATGACGAGATCTTCAAGAACCGTGCCGTTCCACACGATCTCATAATCGACATTGTTGCAGAAGCCAAGCGCGATTCTCTCGCTCATAGCAAGTGGGAAACTGTAGGGGCGAGACTTGTCTCGCCCGTCTTGGCGATACGATACTTTTTCAGGCGAGTCACCGCATCGCCCCTACAATCGTAGTCAATAGAGCGCCGCTTTGCCCGTTGTGCTGAACAAATCAAACTTCTGGCGGCAGACGGCCTTCATCGCCTCAATGCAGGGCGGATAAATGCTGCTCGGTTCGCGCAGAATCGGATTCTGCAAAACCTCGCGCGCCTTCTGATAAAAGGCGTTCTTCATATCGGCGGAAATATTAATCTTGCAGATGCCCAGCGCGACCGCCTGCGCGATTTCCGCGTCCGGATTGCCCGAGCCCCCATGCAGCACCAGCGGGATTTCCACCTTGGCGCTGATATCGCGAAGCAGATCCAAGCGGATCTCCGGCTTCATGTCCTTCGGATACAAGCCATGCGAAGTGCCAATCGCGACCGCCAGCGTATCGACATCGGTCGCGTCAACGAACATCTTCACCTGATCCGGTTCGACGAAAACGACCTCGTCCGCGCCCGCTTCCGCCTCTTCATCGAGCTCGCCAATCGTGCCCAATTCGCCCTCGACCGATACATTCACCGCGTGCGCCAGCGCCGTGATCTCCCGGCAAGCGGCGATATTGTCTTCCAGCGGCAGCATCGATTTGTCCATCATGACTGACGTAAAACCGGCGCGAATGGCGCCCATCACTTGCTCCAGCGACGAGCCGTGATCGAGGTGAATCACCACCGGCACCGTCGCCTCGTGCGCCAGCTCGAGCGCCATTTTGACAAAAGCCTTCCCTACAAAAGCCAGCTCGTCGGGATGGATGGCGATGATGACCGGGGCGCGCGCTTCCTCCGCCGCCTCAAGCGCGCCGCTGAGCAGCATATTGCTGCTGATGTTATAGGCCGGCACGGCAAAACGATTCTCTCGCGCAACCGCCAGCAAATCTCGCATGTTCAACAACATAGTGGCATCTTCATTTCGTGTAAGTTGGATAAAACTCGCCGAACGGAGTTTACCCCTTTACCGACCCGGCGGACATACCGGCGATGAAATAGCGCTGGAACAAGAGGAAGAGTATCAGCACCGGCAGCGAGCCTAGCACGCTCAAAGCCAGCATCTGGTTCCATTCAAAGGAATGCTGCCCCATCAGCAAGTGGATGCCGATGGGAACCGTGCGCATGTCGTTCGTTCGCGTCAAGGTCAGCGCGAAGAGGAACTCATTCCAAGCTAGCATGAAGGTGTAAACGCCAACCGCCACAATCCCGGGCAGCGATATCGGCACCAGAATCCGCCACAGCGTTACGAAGCTGCCGCCGCCATCGATCATGACCGCCTCGTCCAAATCGCGCGGCAAGGTGTTGAAATAACCGGTCATCA
>WTGC01000057.1 GCA_011523705.1 Chloroflexota bacterium
GATTGCTTCGGGGAAATATCGCGTTGGAATGTGATGCCCAATCCCATGTGGCACCGCCGCCCCCCCCCACTCCAAACCGAGCCCCTCCCTAATTGTGCGCCGCGTAGACAATGGCGGTCGGGGAGAGGTTTGGAGTGGGGGCGGAAGGAGTTTCAACATGGATTTTGGCATCACATTCAAAGGCGATATTTCCCCGAAGCGAACGGTGGCGCTCTGCAAACAGGCCGAGGTCGCCGGCTTCAAATACGGCTGGTTCTTCGACTCGCATGTCTTGTGGCGCGAATGCTACCTGACGATGGCGCTCTGCATGGCGCATACCGATGACATGATCTTCGGCCCGCTGGTGACCAACCCGGGCGTGCGCGAGTGGTCGGTGGCCGGCAGCATGTACGCCACGCTGGCGGTGCAGAGCGACAATCGCATCGAAGTCGGCATTGGCCGCGGCGATAGTTCTCGGCGCATGCTAGGCAAGAAGCCGATGACTGTCGCCAATATGGAGCGCTTCGCCGATGCCCTGCGCGGCTTGGTGCGCGGTGACGATGTGGCCTACGACGATACCTCGGCGCAGCTGCCTTGGGCGAACGGCTATGACCTGCCGATCTGGATCGCCGCCTATGGACCGAAGGCGCTGGCCGGCGCTGGACGCAGCGGAGACGGTTTGGTGATTCAACTGGCGGATCCCGGGCTCGTCAGGTGGTTCAGCGAGCAGGCGATCGTCGGGGGCGAGGCCGCCGGTAAAGATATGTCGAATTACCAGATCATGTCGGCGGCGCCGGTTTGGGTCGGCGACCTGGAAACAGCGCGCGAGCAAACGCGCTGGTTCCCGGCGATGGTGGGCAACCATGTCGCCGATATCGTCGAGCGCTATGGCATGGACAGCCCCGATATTCCAAGTTTCTTGACCGCTTATATCGAAGGGCGCAAGGGCTACGATTACAAAGAACACGCCGACAAAGACGCCGATCATCTCGATTTCATCACCGAGGACATTGTTGATGCCTTTGGCATATTGGGCGGCGTCGATGACCACATCGCCAAGCTGAAAGCGCTGGAAACCGCCGGCGTCACGCAATTCAACATCTATTTGATGTGCGGCGAGGAAGAGCGCATCGTGGCCGAGTACGGCGAGGAGATCATCCCCGCTCTTGCGTAGGTCCTATTGTCCTCTGTTTTGGCGCCACCGAATTGGCATGAAACGAAACTGATATACTATCGCTAGTAGCGAGCGCGAGGAATGACAATGGCAATCGACAGCATCCGCCAAATGACCGTCGAGGAATACTTCGCTTTTGACGAAGCCAGCGAATATAAGAACGAATACATTGACGGCGAGGTTTATCCGATGACGGGCGGGACAGCTTATCACGCGGAAATAATGTTTAACGTGGGTTTCGCGCTGGGACTGCGACTACGAGGCGGCGACTTTCACTTTTACACCAGCGCCATTCGCAACAGCATCAGTCCAACGCGCTATCTCTATCCAGACTTTAGCATCGTCCGCGGCGAGCCGGAGCTTGATGTAGGCGCGATGAACTTGTTTAACCCCACGCTGGTCGCCGAAGTGATCTCACCGACAACAGCCAGCAGAGATCGCGGCTTCAAGCGCGAACAATACCAAAGCATCCCTTCTCTTCAGGTCTACCTCGTCATCGACCAATTCAAAGCGCATGTCGAAGTGGACTCGCGCCAAGACGACAACTGGCGAACACAGGAATTTGCTGGCTTGGACGCCATTATTCCGCTGCCGGCATTGAATTGCGATTTGCCGCTGGCGGAAGTCTACGCCGGCGTCGAGATTTGACTCAGATTTCACCGCAGAATGACCAAGAAAGCCAACTTTCCAGCGGTCTCTTTAGATATATTTCAGTATGATTTTCCGCGCCCTAGCTGATCTCCGTAGTGAGGCGCCTGCCCTCAGGTTTGCAACTGAGACTGGCTCACAATACAATCACCTTCACGTTTTCTGTTCGGCCTTTCGAAGCAATTCTATTCGGAGGATCCATGATAGCCAGGATGATTCCCGTCTCTGTTTTCCTGTTCACATTGTGCCTGACGATTTCCATGACGCAGGCGCAGACAAGTGAAGAACCCTGTTCATCGCGAGAATCGGTCTACCCACGTATCAAGACGGCCATTCTGGATGAAGCTGGTTACAGGACCGCGCGCGTCCGCCATGCAGAGGTTGGGGAGCGCCTCGATATCATTGGCTCGAAACGATTCGGGGCCTGGTGTTGGCTGCAAGTTAGCGACGGCTGGCTGATAGACAACACCCGCTCACTCAGCTCGGAGCCGCTCGCGCCGGCGGTAGTATCGGGCGGAGGGACGGGCGCGCTTTGCTATCGCAATGCCAAAATCTATGTGTATGGTAATATGAACATCCGCAGCCAGCCCACGACAAACAGTGAAGTGGTAGCTAAAGCCCGCGCCGGCGACATTTATGACGTTACTCGGTCAGCGCGCGGCGCAATTTGGTGCTGGCTCAAGATTGCCTCGGGCTGGATGGCCAGGACGGGTCGCGTTCAGGCGACAGCACCTGTCCAGTATGTCGCCGATATCCCCCCTGCTCCAGCTGCCGCTCGGCAAGCCGTTTCCCCGCTCGCCACGAGTACTGAACCGTCCAACGTGGATAACTGCTGCTTTGTGGATCGGCAATGCCAAAGCGAGCAAGAATGGAAAAACGGCTATTATGCATACCAAAATAATCAGTGCCCGTCCTCAGCACAGCGTGTGGCAATCGCGCGGCCTACCGACCCCTGGGCGCCATCCCAACGTGTGCTGAGCCGACCGATCATCGAAGGCTCGGAGTGGTTCGTTTACGGAATCAACAGCACCCTGGACTTGATGCAGCGAAGCGCGCCGGAGTGGTATAACTATGTGCTGAACGCGGCCGACAAAATCGTTGAATCCTTCAACCCAGCCACACCCGATCACCCGCATGCGAATACGGGAAATTGGGCTGATGTGGCAAGTAGAACGATTGGCATTGGCGCCGGGTCATTGTCTTGCTATGTCGGTAGATTATGCCGGGTCAGCGTTGCTGGAATACTTTCTCACGAAGCATGCCATATTCACCAACATTGGAACGGCGTTGCCGTCGGTGAACCGCCATGCCAGAAGGCGGCCCGAGATACACAAACGTCAATTTACTCTTGATCCGCAGGAGCCAGGAATTAGCCCACTTGATAGAGCTGAGTGATAAGGCAATGCCGACGCCCATGCGCTGATTACGTGCGTGGCCGCCATTTCTAAAGGAGACAGAACCATGGGAACACTATTCAAGAATGGAAAGGTCATCACCGCCAGCGACATGGTCAAAGCCGATGTGCTGGTCGAAGGCGAGGTCGTTGTGCTCATCGGTCAGAATCTCGACGGCGGCAACCACGATGTCGTCGACTGCGCAGGCAAATATCTCATGCCCGGCGGCATCGACGTACACACCCACCTTGACCTGCCCTTCGGCGGCACCATCAGCAATGATGATTTTGATGTGGGACACATGGCGGCCGCGTTCGGCGGCACCACCACCCATATCGATTTCGTTGTCCAGCCGATCGGCGGCAGCTTGCATGACGGGCTCGAGACCTGGTGGGCGAAATCGCGCGATATCGCCCAGATCGACTATGCCTTCCACATGGCGGTCACGGACTTAAACGACGCCGTCATGAAAGAAATCCCGACCATGATCGACGAGGGCATCACCAGCTTGAAGCTCTTCATGGCTTACAAGAATGTCTTCATGATTGATGACGCCACTCTCTTCAATACCATGCGCGTGGCCGCCGACAACGGCATGATCGTGATGGTGCACGCGGAAAACGGCGATGTCGAAGCGGCGCTGACGCCGGCGCTGCTGGCAGCGGGCAAGACCGACCCGGTCTGGCACGCTTCGTCGCGCCCGCCCGAGATCGAAGGGGAAGCCACCAACCGCGCGGTTGTCATGTCCGGCTTGACCGGCTGCCCGCTCTACGTCGTGCACATGACTTGCGAGAGCGCCATCGACGCGCTGCGGCGGGGACGAGCGCTCGGTTACCCGGTCATGGGCGAAACCTGCGTGCAATATTTCTTCCTGACCGTCGACGAACACTTGGGCGCGCCCGGCTTTGAAGGGGCGAAGTATGTCTGCTCGCCGCCAATCCGCAGCGCGCACGACCACGGCATTTTGTGGGGGGCGGTCCGCGATGGCACGCTGCAAGTGGTTAGCACCGACCACTGCGACTTCTGGTATGACGGCGGGCACGGACCCTGGCAAGAATGGAATGAGCGCACGGGGGGCGCCGATTGGGTCGGCTACGAAAAGCAGGACCCGTCCTATCGCCGGCCGGGCAAAGAACTCGGCATCGGCAACTTCGCCAAGATCCCCAATGGCATGCCGGGATTGGAAGACCGCATGATGGTCATGTGGGAATCGGGGGTGAACAGCGGGGTGCTCTCGCCAACGCGCTTCGTCGAGCTCTGCTGCAGCAACCCAGCTAAAATCTTCGGCATGTACCCGCGCAAGGGCACCATCGCCGTCGGCTCGGATGCCGATATCCTGGTCTGGGATCCGCAGAAGGAGCATACGATCAGCGCCGAGACGCATCACATGCGCGTCGATTACAACTGCTATGAAGGTATGACCGTCAAGGGTGTGCCGGTCCTGGTCTATCAGCGCGGGCGGAAGCTGGTCGATGGCGAACAGTGGCTGGGCCGCAATGGCGCCGGGCAATTCATCCCCAGGGCGGCGGGCGCGCCGGTGTTGTAGTCTCGCTCGATGTGCGCCAGAATTTGTAGGGGCGAGCGGAGGTTAGTGTCTACGCTACCCATGGGTCGCCCATTGCCTGTCCATAATCCAAGTCATTTTGAAATGGTAATCGCCGCGTGCTAAGATTGTGTTGACCGAAGCTTCAGCGCTGGAGACAAAAATGGAAGTCAAAGAGCGTGTTTACGACGTTGACGCCTTCTGGCGCTTCGTCTGCCAGCCGGAAAACGCCGACAGATACTTTGAGCTTATTGATGGAGAGATCATAGAAATGGCGCCACCGGGTGAGGAGCACGGCTATCTTGCCGGCGCCATTTTTCACTATTTTCTACTCTTCGACCCGCAACGCAAACTGGGTATCCCCACGGTGGAAATTGGCTACTACTCGCTTGAAGACCGAAGCACGGTTCTTGGTCCCAATGTAGCGTTCAGACGAACCGGTACGGCAAGTGCGCCTCTCAACAAGAGATGGGTACCGGTAATGCCTGACATCGCCGTCGAGGTTAAGTCGCCAACCAACACGCTTCCAGAGCTGAGGCGCAAAGCTGCCATCTACTTGCAGCACGGTACGCAACTGGTCTGGATCATCATGCCCGAGCAGCGGAGCGCCGAAGTACACCGGCTCGGAGCGGACGGCGCCATCGAACGCGAATTCGTCGGCGCCGATGGCAGCCTCTCCGGCGAATCCGTATTGCCGGGATTTTCTCTGGAGATTGCCCGCCTGTTCATCTGATTCGCGCAGTCTCCGGGGCTTTTCTCCGCATTCTTAGGGAGTCAATATGAAACGAATAATCCTGCTCGCAGTCCTTGGGCTCATTTGCGCCATGCCAGCGTTGCTTCAAGACGACGGCAACTGTGATACCGCCAACCTGGGGGAAGCAATTCAAACGCAATTGCAGGAGATTGAGGACGATCCAATAGCTGCCCTCAATGAGATCATACAGCTGGCTCTCGGCGGATTGTTCGACTGCTCAGACGATCGGCAGGAATTCAGCGGGCAGGCAGGGGCGCAGCCAGTATTGGGTCCGCTGGCGCTACATAAGGGCTTCTATATCGTCAAGCTGACCACTGAAGGCAGCGCTAGAGTCGAAGCCACGTCATTAGAGACATGCGGGAAGGACTTGGTCAGCATTATATTCAATATTTCCGCTGGACAAGCCATTAACGGCGCCGAGAACCTGGTGCAAGCGGAAGACGACTGTACGGTTTATCTAGAACTAAGCAAGATTTCCGCAAGCTGGACGCTGGAGATCGCCAAGGTGCGTTGAGCTTTAAGTGTGTGCGGCGACAATCTCCATACCTTCTGCGCCCGGACAACTTAAAACCGGTTGTGCAGACTAGGCCCATCGCAGTCGCTCCTAGCTGAGCACAACAGAAAATCCAAGTTGTGCATGCGAAGAAGCGACAAGCAGGCGGGCTACTCGTATAGTCGCTCCCGCAAGGCTTGCTATCATTCCGCTGTCCCTCCAAGATGCCATATTCGCTTAATAGCTAATTCGTATTGCCGCGTTGAGTCCCGCCTGAGATTTACAAACGCTTTACAATGACCAAACGTCTTTCTAACCACGGCCATTCATGCTACAGTGGAATTGTGCATCGAAAGGAGATCAAACCTATGAAGCGTTGCATGCTGTTAATCTTGGTCCTGCTGTTGGCCAGCGGGCTCAGTTTCGCCGAGTCGGAACAAGCGCTCGACCTCGAGCATTACTGGCTGGAAAACGGACTGGAAGTGATCCTGGCGCGCGATACATCGGCGCCGACCGTCGCGGTAAATATCTGGTTCAAGGTCGGCAGCGCCAACGACCCAGAAGGCAAGAGTGGCTTCGCCCATCTCTTTGAGCATATGATGTTCGAAGGCTCGCCGCATATTCCCGGCGGCACGATGGATCAGTTGCTGGAGCCCGTAGGCGGTTCGTCCAATGCCTATGTCGGCAAGGACTACACCGCCTACTACGATACGGTGCCATCGCATCAATTGCCATTGGCGCTATGGATTGAAGCGGATCGTATGGGCGGGTTGAATGTCACGCAGCAAAGCCTTGATACGCAACGAGCCGTGGTCATCGAAGAATTGCAGCGGGCAATAGACAACCGACCATACGGTACGGCTGTAGCCGCGCTGGTGACCGTCCCCTTCTCATACAAGCCGTATAAGACGCATGGCTGGGGCAGCATTGAAGACGTGAACCAGGCGCAGTTAGACGAGATCTTCGCCTTTCATCGGACCTACTACGTTCCCAACAACGCCACGCTGGTGGTCGCTGGCGACATCGACTTTGACACGACTCGTTCCCTGATAGATGAATTCTTCGGTCCCATCCCGCGCGGCGACAACCCGCCCGCGCTTCCAGAGTTCGTGCCGGTTGATCAAGAAGAAGCCGAATACATCACGATCGAAGATCCGTTCATCAACCTGCCGGCGCTTCTGGTCGCCTATGAGATTCCGCCGCTGGTTCATGAGGACTACCCGGCGCTTAGCGTACTCTCGCGCGTGTTGAGCGTCGGCGATTCCAGCCGCCTGGCGAAGCGACTGGTCGATACCGGCATGGCGCTGCAAGCGGACGCCTGGATAGACGGCAATCGTGGTCCGGGCTATTTTGCCTTCATCCTGCTCGGCAATGTCGGCGTCGACCTGGCTGAACTTGAAGCGGCGTCCTACGAAGAGCTTCAGAAGATCATCGATGAAGGCGTGCCGCAAGAGGAACTTGACAAGGTGATCGCCGGCATCAGGAGCCGCAACATCCTCGGCTTGGAAACCGCTCTGGGCTTGGCGGAGAGCATTCAGAGCGTCAACTACTATACCGGCGACCCGCAGGCTCTGTTCACCGGCATCAATCGCTACCAGTCGGTCACCAGCGAAGATATCCAGCGCGTAGCCACTGAGTATCTGGAAGAGAGCGATCGTCACGTCTTCAACGTGGTGGAAACCGATGCCGAAGCGCCGCCGCCAGTGGAACCCTATGCCGCCGAAGATGTCGTCGAGGCTGAGCCGGATTACCGCTACGTCATCGAGCAAGATGAGCCGCCGCCGCCATTGGACTCGAACGAATTCAACTTCCCGACCATCACTGAAAACGTCCTGGACAATGGCTTGGAAGTTGTCGTTATCGAGCAGCCCAACATGCCCATCATCTCTCTGGATATCTATCTCGCCGGCGGCTCGACCGCCGCGCCGCAGGATTTGCCCGGCTTGGCAAGCATGACCGGCGACTTGATCACGCGCGGCACGACGACACGCAGCGCCCAGGATATCGCCGGCGCGATTGAGCAAGTCGGCGGCGTCGTCGGCAGTGGCGCCGGCAGCGACAGCCTGTCCGTCGGCGTCTTCGCCTTGATTGAAGACACTGAACTCGCCTTCGACCTGCTCGCTGATATGACCCTGAACGCCAATTTCCCGGAAAGCGAAGTCGAGCGAGAGCGCGCGGAACGCATCAGCGGGCTTGAAGCCAGCTTGGCCGATCCGGGCTATGTCGCCGGTCGTACATTTGGGCGGACGCTCTATGAGGGCCACCCCTATGGCAACCCGGTGACCTTCGAGTCTTTGGAGGCGATCACCCGCGACGATATGATTGCCTTTTATGAGTCGCGCCGGCGGCCTGACAACGCCGTTCTCATCATCGCTGGCGCCATCACCACCGCTGAAGGACTCGCCTATGCCGAAGAGCTCTTCGCCGATTGGAAAGGCAGCGCCGAAGCGGTCACCTATCCGGCCTTGACAGCGCACAACGGCCAGCGCTTCCTGCTCGTGGACCGCCCTGGCAGCACGCAAGCCAACTTCCTCATGGGCAATATCGGCATCCAGGGCGCCAGCCTCGATTACTTCCCCGCGCGCGTGATGAACCACGTCCTGGGCGGCACCTTCACCTCGCGCCTGGTGCAAAACATCCGCGAGGAAAAGGGATATACCTACAGCATCGGTTCCGGCTTCAGCTACCCAGCCGATACCGGGCGCTTCGTCGTCAGCGCGGCTGTTCGCAACGATGTGATAGTCCCCGCGCTGGAGGAAGTCTTCAAAGAGATTGAGCGCATCCAGACCGAGCCGCTCACGGACGAAGAGATCAACGACGCCCGCGATGGCATCGTTGGCGAGTTCGTCTTCGGCCTCGAAACCTACCAAGACTTCGTCGAGTTAGTCGCGTCGTACAAGATCCGCGGCGTCGATCTCGACCGAATTTACGAGTGGTTGGGTCACATCAAAGACGTCACCAAAGAGGATATTCTCGATATCGCCAACGCCTATATCCATCCGGAGGACTTCATCATCGTTGTGGTGGGCGATGCCAGCGCAATCCAGGAACAATTGGAGACGCTGGGCGAGGTCACGCTGCTGGAAGCGGAGTAATTCTCTCGAATTCCGGTCCCGGCGGCGCGGATCGAGCGGCGCGTATCCGGAAATGAAAAGAGGGCGATTTCAAAGGTCGCCCTCTTTTTGTTGCGAGTCTTCAGCGCGGTTAGCCGGCTAAGCTTCTCCGAACTCGATTCGTTGATAGATATCCCGCAGCGGCAGGCGGCAATCCACGGCTGCCAGCGGTACTTCATCGTCGGGCTGGGAGAATGTCTGCAATTGCCAACCGGTTTCGCCGCGCGCATAAAGCTCGACCAACATGCGATCCTGCTCCACGATCAGATAGGCATGTATCGAATCGACCGACTGGTAGAAATCGCGCTTCATGACCCGGTCATGATCGAGGGATGACGGCGATATGACTTCCACCACAAGAATCGGGTTGAGCAAAATACGGGTATCGGCTTCTGTCTCCGGCTCGCCGCAGACAACAGTCACGTCTGGGGACACTAATCTTGCGTCGCCTACTCTAACAAGCATGCCGCTTCCCAGCACCTCGTAATCGGACTCAGGCAGCAGCCTCTCGAAGAGTACCTGGAGCCGGTTGATAAGCCGAAAATGATTCAGTTTCCCGCCAGTCATCTTGATTGGCTCTCCATCAATGTACTCATACCACTCCTCACTGCTTTCAGCGAAGTCCAGGAATTCTTCGACGCTCATTTTCTCGACGCGTTCGACAACCATGATTCGTCCTCGCTCAACTCAATCTGAAACCATTATATCAACACCGGTCTAACAATCGGGAAAAGCGCTCACACGGGAGTGCAAAACTACGCGCTAACACTGTTCGCCGGGGATGAGTCTACAAATGTTCCAATCCACCAACTAGGCGCTTCCTTGCACTTCATTCGCGCTTGCTGAATCCCCAGATTCAATTTCGACATTGTGATAGATATCCCGCAACGGCAGGCTGCAATTCAGCGCTGCGAGCGGCACTTCGTCGTCGGGCTGGGAGAAGGTCTGCAAATGCCATCCGTTTTCGCCGCGCGCAAAAAGCTCAACCATCATTCGATCTTGATCCACGATCAGGTAGGCATGAATCGAATCGACTGACTCATAGAAATCTCGCTTCACCACACGGTCATGATCGACGGATGACGGCGATATGACTTCCACCACAAGAATCGGATTTAGCAGGATGCGGGTATCCGCTTCCGTCTTCGGCTCGCCGCAGACGACGATCACATCCGGCGACACTAAACTCGCGTCGCCTACTCTAACAAGCATGCCGTTTGGCAGCGTCCGGCAATCTGTCTCAGCGAGCAGAAGCCGGAGTTCGAAAAGAATATTCGAGATGATGTCAAAATGATTCAGTATCCCACCTGTCATCTTGATTGGCTCGCCGTCAATGTACTCATACCACTCCTCAGCGTTCTCAGCGAAGTCCAGGAATTCTTCGACGCTCATTTTCTGGACGCGTTCGATAACCATGATTCTTCCTCGCTCAACTCAATCTGAATCCATTATATCAACACCGGTCTTACGGCTGGAAAAAACGCTCACAAGGGCGTGGCCCACTTCACAGACATGCGCTGTCTGCTAAACTCCCCGCCCTGACGCTTCACTGGGGATGGGGTCAAAAGGATAGAAGCCAGCGACTCAGACGCTGCCTTCCGCTTCATTCGCGCTTGATGAATCTTTGGATTCAAATTCGACATTGCGATAAATATCACGCAGCGGCAAACTGCAATTCAACGCTTCCAGCGGGATCTGTTCGTCGGGCTGGGAGAATGTCTGCGAATGCCATCCGGTTTCGCCTCGCGTATAAAGCTCCGCCAACATGCGATCATGATCCACGATCAGGTAGGCCTGTATCGAATCAACCGCCTCATAAAGGTCCCGCTTCAACACACGGTCACGGTCGATTGAAGACGGCGATATAACTTCCACGACCACAATCGGATTGAGCAGTATGCGGGTATCCGCTTCCGTCTTCGGCTCGCCGCAGACGACAATCACATCCGGGGACACTAAACTCGCGTCGCCAACTCTAACAAGCATGCCGTTTGGCAGCGTCCGGCAATCTGTCTCAGCCAGCAGGAGCCGGAGTTCGAAAAGAATATTCGAGATGATGTCAAAATGATTCAGTTTCCCACCTGTCATCTTGATTGGCTCTCCATCGATGTACTCATACCATTCCTCGCTGCTTTCAGCGAAGTCAAGGAACTCTTCGACGCTCATTTTCTGGACGCGTTCAATCACCATGATTTTTCCTCGCGCAACTTCCTGAGTGGATATTATAGCACTGCAGAAATCGCAACCATAAATGGGGTTAGAGCGACACCCAGCGCCGCTCGCGGCTGCTCTGGCGGATGGCGTCCAGCGCGATTTGACATTGATGGCCGTCGGCAAATGTCGCGCCCCAAGCCAGTTGACGCTTCTCGCGAATCGTCGCCGTCAACTCCTCCATTAGAGCGACGAAGGAGACGTTCCATATCCCGGTTCCGATGCCAGGTCGATCGGCATTGGGATCGCGCAAACTCATATCTTGAAAGTCCTCGCCAGCGGACGCCACCAGCAGCTTCTCGTCGCTATCCGCCAGTATAATCGTGCCTTCGGCGCCGGAAATCAGCGCATAACTGCCGCTGCCCTGGCGCCCGCTGAAACTCACAGTGACCGTGCAGAGCGCGCCATTCCGCATCTCCGCCGTGAAGCTGAAGTGATCATCCGCCGTCGCGCGCCAGCTTTCGCCGGTATCTCTATCGAAGCGATCGGGCGCCATGGTCGCCACCAGCCCGCTGAGGGCGCCGATGTCGCCCAGCCAGAAGCGCAGCAAGTCAATCATATGCGAGCCGCTGGCGCCCAGCCGGCCGCCACCCATATCTTCGCGCAACAGCCAGTCGCCCGCCCGGCGCCATGTCTGATCGCCCCATGTAGGGCCGACGTTATGGATGTTCAAGTAACGCACCTCGCCGATTGCGCCGCTATCGATCAGCGACTTAATCTTGCGCCGGTTGGGGTTGAAGCGAAGTTCATGGCCAATGATATGCAGCAGACCGGCCGCCTCAGCCGCCTCCAGCATCGCGGCTGACTCGTCCTGATTCATCGCCATCGGCTTTTCGCAGAGCACGTGCGCGCCAACGTTCAGCGCCGCCAGCGTCATCGGCGCGTGGAATACGGTTGGAGTCGCGATGCAGACCAGGTCGAATTCGCGCTCGCCGAGCATGCGCCGCCAGTCGTCGTAGACATGCGGAATATCAAATTGGTCGGCGGCCGACTGGGCGCTGATTAGCCGGACGCTCGCGATCGCCACCACTTCCACATCCTCAATCGTCCGCAGCGCCGGCAAGTAAGCCGCGCGCGCGAAACTGGCGCCGATAACACCCACTCTTATCGTCATCGCCGCCTCCTAAATCAAGCCGCGTTCGCGTAGGGCATCGCCGACAGCCGCCAGATTGCGCAATTCCGCTTCCGAATAATTGCGCGAGATCATGACGCCGCTCGCGCCACCATCATAACCCGCATGAACGCCTTCGCCGATTTCCTGCGGTGTGATTTCTTTGCTTTTGCCATGATGCCCAACGCCGACGCCGATCCCGGGGTAGACGCGCTTTCCCGTCTCCTGGATGAGGCGCGCGGTCCATTCCTTGACGTAGGCCGGCTTGAAGCCCGCCATCGGTCCCTCCGTCCGCGGCGCGACGAATTCTTCGAGGCCAAGCACGGTCGCCAGCGCGTCGTAGGCGCCATCGAGCGAGGCATCGGCCAGTATGCCCGCCCCCCAGGACGCGGCAAATTCAGCGAAGCGCGCCCCGGCCGGCGTATGATAAAGCACCGGCTTGAACCAATCGGCATAGGGCGCGTATTCCGACTGATCATATTGCGCCCGCAAGTAGGGATTGTAGGTGTTGATCACTTGCCAGATGCCAATGCCGAATTCGTAGCTCGGGTCGTAGAATTTCACCAGACCGTACAACTCGCGGTAAAAGGCATGATGAGATTCCAGCCACAGCTTCTCCCAGAGCAGGACTTCGGGATAACGCAGCAGCTGTCGCAGCAGAAGGACGAAGACGCCTTCTTTTGGCCGGTCGCCACCGCGAACCCGCCCCAGCAAGTCGTCTATCGCGCAGTAGCCGCTGATCGCACGCTCGATGTCGATATTGCGCGCTCGCGCCTCAGCGACATAGAAATCGTCGAAGCCGGTCGAGCTGTCGCCGCGGAAGATGTCCATCAGCGGGCTCTGTCGTTCAATCCCCCACATGATGCCGCGCAGATCATGATTGTTCAGCCAATCGGCAAATACTGAATGCCAGAATGCCTTGTAATCCGGATTCAGCAGCGAGGGGCGCGTCGCCAACCGGCCGCGATGATCGCGATCAAGAAAATGTGGAAAGCCCGGCTGCCAAATGGAGCGGATGGCCGAGCTCGATGTCTCGCAGTAGTAGGTGTAAACATCCAGGCCGCGCCGGCGCGCCGACGGTATGACATCGGCCAGCGTATCAAAACCCTCATACAACTCATCGGGCGCGGCGAATTGCTTCATGAAGGTCTTGCGGTAATAGCGCGGATCCGGCGCGAAGAAGGCGCCGCCACGCAGATTATCCGCTTCCTGCGCGCCATGGTCGGGGAAGCCGAAGGCGGCGCGACCGGCATTGCCGATGCTCCAGCTCAGCGCCGAAATCAGCAGCGCGTTGACGCCCGCTTTCTCTTGCAGGATGTCGAGAACTTCTTCGACGCCCTCGTCAATAAAGCTGATCGCGCCGATTTGAATGCCGACAAATGTTTCGCTCATGTTTGGTCCTTCGCAGGCTATGTTCGCATTCGCGCAATCTTGCGTCTCTTGCGGGCGGCAAACCCCATCCCCGAAGGTCTATGTCTACGTGACCCGGCCCCTTCCCCAGCGAGCTAAGGAAGGGGAGCTTGACCTTGCGCACACCTGATTATTCCAGATTTCTGCACGAAGCGACTCTCAAAGTCCTTTTCGTGGGCTGCGGCTTCACTGCGCGTACGTCTATAATTTCCCATGCGCGGGGAGGACATCGCGCAAATGGACGCCATTGCCGTTTGCGCTTGATTGGATACAGGCTTCCAGCATCGCCAGCGACATTAAGTGATCGCGACCGCTGCACTGGAGCGTGGCGCCGTCGATGACATGATCGACAAAGGCGGCGAAGAGAGCGGTCGTCTCCCTGATCCAGCGTTCATGCGGCGGCAGCGGCACCGACCGTAACGCCGCTTCATCACGGCGGGCAAAATGCAGCGCGCCGAATTCATCCCGCTGCGCGATGATACCGTCCGCGCAATCGGTGCGCCATTCAAAGCCGGGCGCCGCCCAACTGCCCTGCCAGGTCCCCTGGTAATTCACGCGCAAGCCGCCATCAAACTCGATGAGCGCCGACACATTGCTGTCGCCCGCATACATGCTCCAGGACGGATTCCAGGTCTGGCACTGCACTTGAATCGGCTCCTGCCCATAGACGTAGCGCATCAAATCGAAATGGTGTATGGATTGTTCCCAGAGCATCGGATGCGCCATGACCAGGGGATAATCATTCAAGTCAGGTCGCCGTCCGTCACGCCAGCGCTCGTAGGTGAAGCGCGCGAACTCCGGGCGCCCGACGGCCTTCTCCGCCAACAGGCGAATCATCGCCTTCGTCACCGCCAGATAACGAAAGTTCAGCCCGACCATCAGCGATACCGAGGCCGACTCGGCGATCTCGACCAGCGTCGCCGCTTCAGCGAGGTTCAGCGCCAGCGGCTTTTCGATGAGCAGCGGTATGCGTCGGGCGCAGGCCAATCTAACGATATCCTCGCGATCCATCGGCGGGTTCGCCAGCACCAAGGCATCCACCCGGTCGAGCGAATCCAGCGCCGCCGCGACGCTGGAGAAGGCAGGGCGCTCGCCGAACTCAGCGGCTGCCCGCGCAAGAGCCTCGGGCGCCGGATCGGCGAAGGCGACCAGGTCGGCGCGTTCCGACCGCGTGATCACCTCCGCCCAATGCCGCCCGCGAACGCCGAGCCCAGCGAGAAGGACTTTAAGCATCGGCCGCGCTCGCCGAGATACTTTCGAGACTTCGTCTGAGCGTCAACTCGCTCATCTTTGACCAATCGCTGAACCCGACATCCTGCGCCAAGCGGCTGGTGTCCAAAATGCGCGTTTCTTTCCGCTGCGCCACCCGTTGCGCCTCCGGCTCCGCAAACCGCACGATCACTCCATCCATCAGGCTCGCGATCCTTTGTGAAAGTTCCATGTTTGATATCACATCGCCACTCGCGACCTGATACAAGGCGTAATTCAGCGAATCCGCTTTGAGGAGCGCGATCAGCGCCCGCCCGATATCCGGCGCGTAGGTCCACTCGCTGCGCTCGTCGGGTTGATCGACCACAATCTCGCGCCGCGTCAAAGCCGATATCATCATCAACGCGACATTGCTCAATCGAGGGCGGGTTGAACGGCGATACTCATAGGGACCATAGATGCTTCCGGGGCGCACACAGAGGCAATCGCGCCCGTGCACACTTCGCATGGTTTCGACCAATTGCTCCATCAGGCTCTTGGCGACGCCATATACGCCAAGCGGCCGCTGCGGGAGCGATTCGAAGACTACGGATTCGGGCGTACATCGATGGACTGCCGCCGAACTCACGTAAATCTCTCGCCCGACGCCATGATGCCGCGCATACTCCATGACCGATAACAATGGATCGATATTGGCGCGCAGATTCGATTCTGGAGTTTCGCCCCGTTCTTCAGGCGTCGCCGTGATGAAGGCGGCGTGTATCAGCGCATCGGCGGCAATGGCGGGCATTTCGACGCAATTCGATTCGATCAGTTGCAGATTTTCGCTGGCAAACCGCGTGTAGGCTGGATTGTCGAAGGTCAGATCGAGGGCGGCGACGGCGACGCCTGCGTCCAGACATGCGGCGACGATATTGGCGCCGAGGAAGCCATTGGCGCCGGTGACGATGACGCGCATCACCAAGATTCCAACCGAGCCACGGCAAGGAGATCGCCCGCCCAGCAAACCCGCGCGCGCAGAGGCTCGCTCGCAGGCGTCCCTTCAAGATGCGGATTGCTTGACACTGGCATCGGCGCTTCTTATAATCTCTCCACTTGTAAATTGTAGACAATCCCGATGGTAGCTGCGATGATAACGCGGTCGAATTAGACTGTCAAACAGGCTGAATCTCTCGGTCTTGGCGGAGGGGAAAGCTTAATTGATGAGCGAGAATTGGGTGCTGAAGGAAGACGAGGCGGTCGAATTGCTGGCGCTTCTGATCACGTCGGCGCGGATTCAAATGGACGAGCCGGCGCATTACGGTCCCCTGCGCCTGCTGACGGCGACCGAGCGCCTGAGCGGCATGATGCTAGAACGGTCTTCGGAAAAATCGCGCGCCTTCCTGCAAGAGAATATCGAGCGCATCCCCGAGATGCACATGGCCATGTCCGATGTCGAAAGCTACACCGCCGCCCTCGATGAACGCTGCCGCGCGGTCGCTGCCTGTCTGCTGCGCCACAGCGCCCAGGCGGAGGGCGAATCATGAGCGAGGCGGTGCTGAACAATATCAAGACGAGGCGGGTCGTGCGGGAGATGACCGACGAGCCGGTTCAACGCGAGCAGATCGAAGCCATTCTGGAAGCGGCGCGCTGGGCGCCAAGTGGCGGCAACTTGCGGCCCAACCGTTACATCGTCATCCAAGACGCCGAAACGCGCCGTTTGATCCGACTGGTCTCGCCGGGCATGTTCCAACGGGCGCCGGTCCTGATCCTCATCTGCACCAATTGGGAGGTGGCCGCCGAGCACCATCTGCCCGCGACCGACCGCGCGCTGCTGATCGACATTGGCACGGCCGCGCAAACGATGATGCTGGCGGCGCACGCCCTGGGTTTGGCCTCCGGTCCCGTCACCTCATTCAGCAAGGAGGCGGTCAAGATCCTGCTCAATCTGCCGGAGAGTTTTTCGCCGGAGATGTTCATCTGCATCGGTCACCGGGCGGAAAGCGCCGGGGCCGGCATGCGCGCCTGGAAGAAAATCAGCTGGCGCGACTTGACGCATTGGGAACGCTTCAAATAGCATTCGAAAGCTGTAGAGGCGAGACTTGTCTCGCCCACAAACAATCGAAAACTGTAGGGGCGAGGCGGCGACTCGCCCGCAAACTAAACGAAAACTATAGGGAGACCATCATGCACGACAGATATATCAAGCACATGGCTTTTGCCGTCAACGACGCGCGGGAATCGCTGCGGCAATATCAGGAGTTTCTTGGCGTCGGGCATGATGCCGAGATTCATGACTATGAGAAATCCCGCAATGTCACCGCGATTTTCAATGTCGGCGATGTCGAGTATCAGCTCTGCCAATCCATGGACGCGGGCGGGCGCTACGATGCCTGGATCAAGGAGCGCGGCTACGAAGGCTTGCACCATATTTGCTATGCCGTGCCCAATATCGATGACGCGCTGGAAGAAGCGCAGGCAAAAGGCGCCACCCTGAAAGAATGCGCCGCCTGCAAGGTCACGGGCAGCCACGTCCATCCCGAGGGCTGGGTCGCCTTTCTCGAGCAGGAAGCCGGCGGCGTCGAGCTGGAGCTGATGCAGGTATACACAGCGGAAGAACTGGAAGAGTATAAGAACATCAAAGGCATATAGATGGATAGCGTCGAGCTCTTGCGGCGGCTGGTGCAGATTCCCTCGCCCAATCCGCCGGGCGATACCCGCGCCATCGCCGATTTTGTGGCGGAGCAGATGCGCGGCATCGGCTGCGAAGTGCGGCGACTGGCGCCGGCTGCCAAGCCCGAGGCGCTCAATACCATTGCTACGCTGGGCACGGGCGAGCCGCGAATCATGCTGCACGCCCACATCGACACCGTGCCCATCGCCGCGACCGAAGCTGAGCGATGGAGCGTCGATCCTTACGCCGCCGCCGTCCGCGATGGCGCGCTCTACGGCAAGGGCAGTATAGACGATAAAGCGCCGCTCGCCTCCATGATGCTGGCGATGATGGATGCGGCGCGGCAGGACAGCTTACAAGGCTCGCTCATACTTGTTGCCGCGGCCGAAGAAGAGGTCGGCGGGCAGCTCGGCACGAAATGGCTGGCCGATTCGGGCCATCTGCCACCCTGCGATTTCATCGTCGTTGGCGAGCAGACCGGCAATAAAGTCGCCATCGCGCATAAGGGTGTCATGCGCGCGGCAGTCCGCACGACGGGCGTCTCCGTCCATGCCACCAACCCTGACCGCGGCGTCAACGCCATCGTGGCCATGTCCAAAGTGATCGGCGCGCTGGACCGGTATCATCGGGAGCTGTCCGAGCGCGTTCATCCGGTGGTCGGCTCGCCCACCTGCAATATCGGCCTGATCGAAGGCGGCAGCACCGCCAACGCCGTGCCCGATTCCTGCGCCATTTATCTCGACCGCCGCATGATCCCGCGAGAAGATCCGGAAGCGGTTCAAGCGGAGTTGAGCGCCGTCATCGAATCGGTCAATTTGGCGCCGGCGACGGTCGACATCGGCGATTTCGTCTATTCACCGTGGTTCGATTCGGCGCTGGATTCCCACTACGCCAACGCATTTCTGGCCTGCGCGCGCGAAGTTATCGACGATGATCCGGGTCCCTTCGGCTACCTGCCCGGCAGCGACGCCAAGCATTTGATGGAGGTGGCCCGCGGCGATATGATCATCTTCGGTCCCGGCAGCTACGAAGTCGCGCATGCGGCCGATGAGCACGTGACGCTGGCGGATTATCAAGCGACTACGGACATTCTGCTCAAGTTCCTGCGGCGGACGGTTTATTGAACTGCGCTGTCTTCAGGCGGACGGGCGATTTGGTAAGTCGCCCCTACCGGATTCTTATTGGATTGGAAATTGTAGGGGCGAGGTCGCTTAGGTCGCGTAGACACAGACCGCCGACGCTGACCGGCGGCGGTGACTCGCCCATAGAGGAGGCTCTGTGCAGTTAGACACCCTAATCACAAGCGCGCAAGTCGTGCTGGAGACGGATATCGCCACTCTCGACGTCGGTATTCGCGACGGGCGCATCGCCGCCCTGGTCGCCGATTCGGCCGGCATCAGCGCAGACGAGACGATTGACGCCGCAGGCAAGTTGCTGCTGCCCGGCGCCATTGATATTCACTTTCACTGCCGCGCCCCCGCCTACCCGCAGCGTGGCGACTTCGCCACCGAGACGCGCGCGGCCGCGGCCGGCGGCGTCACGACGGTGTTTGAGATGCCGATCTCAAAACCCTGCTGCGCGACCGGCGAGGTCTTCCGCATGCGCAAGGCGCTGGGCGAGCGCGATGCCTATGTCAACTTCGGCTTGTATGGCGCGCCCGGCTTGCTGGACGCGGGCGAAATCGCGAACATGGTCGACGAAGGCGCGATCGGCTTCAAGATTTTCATGACCGCGGCCCCCAAAGGACGCGACGACGAATTCGAGGGCTTGTGCCTGCCCTATGTGCCAGAGCTATATCAAGCGCTGAGTCTGGTCGCTGAGACGGGCTTGGTCTGCGCGGTACACGCCGAGAACAACCAATTGCTGGAATGGCATACGGCGCAGCTGATCGCCGCCCGGCGCAACGATGTGCCGGCGCATGGCGAATCGCGCCCGCCCCACGTCGAAGCGCTGGCGATCGCCACCTTGCTGGCGCTGAACGAGAGCATCGGCGCAAATCTGCACATCGCCCATGTCAGCGGCGAGGAAGCTCTGGCGGTCATCCGCCGCTTCCAAGCGACCGGCTCGAGGGTCAGCGCCGAAACGTGCCCGCATTATCTCTTCTTCACCGAAGCCGACCTGGAACGCTGCGGTCCCTATGCCAAGATCAATCCGCCCCTGCGCGCCGAAGCCGATCAATCCGCCCTCTGGGACGGGCTGGTCGATGGTTCGCTGCTGGCGATCACGACCGATCACTCGCCCTTCCTGGTGGAGGAAAAGGAGCGCGCACGCGAGGACCTGTGGGCGGCGCCGCCGGGCGCGCCGGGCGTCGAAGAACTGCTGCTCGGCGTCATGCACGAGGCGCTGAACGGGCGCATCAGCATCAACAAGGCGGTTGACCTGGTCGCGACCAACGGGGCGAAGCGCTTCGGCATCTATCCCGAGCGCGGGCACATCGGCATCGGCGCTGCCGCCGACCTCGCCATCTACAATCCCGAAGCGGAGACAACGATTCATCCCGACATGCTCTTCACGCAAGCGCGCGACTGCGACAAGCTCTACGATGGCATGACCTTCAAAGGGGTGGTCGAGCGGACTATCGTCAATGGAAAGACGGTTTTCCAGGATGGGAACATCGTCGGCACCGCGGGCGATGGCCAGTTTGTGCGCCCCGACGCTGCGCGCGTCACGCAGGTCTTCTAATGCGTTGTCGTCACCGTATCACTTGTTTTTTCACCACAGAGGAACGGAGGCAACACAGAGAACACAGAGGAATTTTTTGGGGTCTTGCCTTGGCAAACCCACACGACAAATTGAAATAGGAGACATCACATGCCAGAAGCGCCCGCCTGGCGATTCGAGAAAATCATCAAGCCGATGTTTGATTTGCCGGCGCCGCATCGCGTCCTGGCTGGCGCGCGCCTGTTAACCTGCCGCGGCGATGAGATTATTGAGAACGGCTACATCGAGATCAGAGATGGCCGAATCGCAGCGGTCGGTCCAATGAGCGATATGGGCGAAGGCGCTGCCGAAGTCATCGACTGCCGCGGGCTGACGGTCATGCCCGGCTTGATCAACTCGCACACCCATCTGGCTTGGGATGGCATACACGATCTGGCGCGCCAATCGCTGGACGATCCGCCGGAGATCAGCGCCTATAAATGCGCTGGCAATATGCTCAAGAGCCTGCGCGCCGGCATCACCCTGGTGCGCGACCTGGGCATGAATCAAAGCAACTTCTTCGCTAAGCAAGCGGTGGAGCAAGGCATCTTCCCTGGCCCGCGTTTGCTCATCGTCGGCGAGGCTATCATCCAGACCGGCGGGCATACATTCTGGTGCTGCCGCGAAGCCAGCGGGCCCGATGAAATGCGGCGGGCGGTGCGCGATCAGGTCAAGGGCGGCGCCGATCTCATCAAGATCATGGGCAGCCACGACACCATCGAATTCACCGATGAGGAGCTGAGCGCCGTCATTGATGAAACGCATCGTATGGGCTTGCGCATCACTGCGCACGCCACCTTCGACAGTGTCATCCGCCGCGTCGCTGAATTCGGCGTCGATGTCATCGAGCACGGCGGCGATATGAGCGATGAGACGATTCAACTGCTGCTGGACAGGGACATTCCCATTGTGACGACCTTTGCGCCGCTGGTGATGCAAGCGCAGGCGGAGGTCGCGCGCCAACACGACATCCCCGAATGGAAGATCGCCGAGCGCCAAGCCGCGGTAAAGAGCCGCGAACGCTTTGACGGCTTGGTCAAGGCGGCGCAAGCGGGTGTGACCATCGCCTTCGGCACCGATGCCGGCAGCCCGGTGGTCGGGCATGATGTGGTCGCGCCCGAGCTCCAATTCATGGTCGAGCTGGGTGTCAAACGCGACAATTACGACGCCCTGCGCAGCGCCACCATCGTCGCCGCCCAGGTCAACAGGCTCGATCACATGCTGGGCAGCCTGGAAGCGGGCAAAGCCGCCGATGTCATCGTGATCGATGGCGACCCGCTGGCTGATCTCGGCGCGTTGGAGAACATCAAGGCGGTTTACGTCGCCGGCAAACAAATGATAGGAGCATGAAACGTGGGCAAGATTAGCGGCATCTTCAATATCCTGGCGACGCCCTTCCACGCCGATTACGCCGTCGACTTCGAGAGCTTGCGGCGGCTCGTGCGCTTCCAGATGGACGTGGGCGCGCAAGGTTTGACCATCCTCGGCGTCATGGGCGAGGCGGCCAAGCTCAGCGTCGACGAACGCAAAGCGGTCATGGATACGGTGGTATCGACGGTGGCTGGCGCAATCCCCATCGTCGTGGGCACCAGCCACAGCGAGCTGTCGACTTGCATCGCGCTAAGCGAAGCGGCTTTCGCGGCCGGCGCCGATGGCGTGATGATTGCGCCGCCGCCGCTAGAAGACAAATCCGACCCCGCGATCCTCGCCCTCTACAGCGAGATTGCCGAGACGATCAGCGGACCAATCGTGGTGCAGGATTTTCCGCCGGTCAACGATGTGAT
>WTGC01000003.1 GCA_011523705.1 Chloroflexota bacterium
GCCCCTTCCCCCATAAAGAGGGAAGGGGAGTTTCTTGGATGAGGTTGGCAGCAGGGAGAAGTTTTCACGACTAACTTGCAACTACTGAGAGTAGACAATGAAACAAGACAATCAGATACCTAGAATGCTAAGCGAGCCCTTCTCTGCTGACGTTCGGTCCCCGAAGACTGTACGGATCGACAGCGACCTGGTCATCGTGGGCGGCGGGCTGGCGGGAACCTGCGCCGCCATCACTGCAGCGCGCGCTGGCATCCAGGTTGTGCTGGTGCAGGATCGCCCGGTGTTGGGCGGCAACGCCAGCAGCGAAGTCCGCCTTTGGGCGCTGGGCGCCACTTCGCACATGAACAACAACAATCGCTGGGCGCGCGAAGGCGGCGTCATCGACGAGATCCTGGTCGAGAATATGTATCGCAACAGAGAAGGCAATTCGCTGATCTTTGATACGGTGCTGCTTGAAAAAGTCGACAATGAAGACAATATCACCCTCCTGCTTAATACAGCTGCGGTCAGCGTCAGCAAGTCGGACGGCGAGACGATCCAATCGGTCACCGCCTTCTGCAGCCAAAACTCGACGCAGTATAACTTGTATGCCCCGCTCTTTTGCGATGCCTCCGGCGATGGCATCGTCGCGTTTCAGGCGGGCGCCGCTTTTCGCATGGGCGCCGAATCAAGCGAGGAATTCGGCGAGCAGTTTGCCCCGAGCAAAGAGTACGGCTATCTGCTCGGGCATTCGATTTACTTCTATACCAAAGACATCGGCGAGCCGGTTAAGTTCGTGCCGCCTAGTTACGCGCTGGAAGACATCACGCAGATCCCGCGCTTCCGCAGCTTCAACACCGCCATTGACGGCTGCCGCCTCTGGTGGATTGAATACGGCGGCCGCCTCGATACCGTGCATGAAACCGAGACTATCAAATGGCAGCTATGGAAGGTCGTCTACGGCGTCTGGAACCACATCAAGAACTCGGGCGAATTCCCCGATGCCGAGACGCTGACGCTGGAATTTGTCGGGCAGATCCCCGGCAAGCGCGAGAGCCGGCGCTTCGAAGGCGATTACATGATGATTCAGCAGGATGTCATCGAGCAGAGGCAGCATTACGACGCCATTTCCTTCGGTGGCTGGTCGATTGATCTGCACCCGGCTGACGGCGTTTTCAGCGAGCTGCCCGGCTGTGATCAGTGGCATGCCAAGGGCGTTTATCAGGTGCCCTATCGCACGCAGTACAGCAAGAATATCCGCAACCTTTTCATCACCGGCCGCATTATGAGCGCCTCGCATGTCGCCTTCGGCTCGACGCGGGTGATGCTAACGCTGGCTTGCGCGGCGCAATCGGTGGGCATGGCCGCGGCGCACTGTGTTCAGCGCGGGCTGCTCCCACGGGACATCGCCGAACCAGACAATGTCCTGCTCCTGCAGCGCGATTTGCAGCGGGTCGGCGGCTACATCCCGCAATTCAGATTGGATGACGATGCAAACCTCGTCAGGCAAGCGACGGTGACCGCCTCTAGCAAGCTCTGTCTGGATGCGCTGCCGGACGATGGACCGCGGATCGCGCTTGAGCGCCCTTACGCCCAGATGTTGCCCCTGCAGCGAGGCCGCGTCCCTAGCATGACGATCACAGTTGATGCGGCTGTAGAGACAGAACTTGAAGTGCAGTTGCGCCAAAGCTCTAAGCGAGATAATCACACACCGGATGTCATCTTGGGAACGCTCAACTTCGACTTGCCGGCCGGAGATGATCAAGTGATCAAGCTGGACTTTGAGCAGCTAATTGATGATTCTCGCTACGTCTTCGTCTGCGTCATGGAGAATCCCGCCCTGCGACTTCATCTGAGCGATATGCGCGTCACCGGTTTGCTCGCGCTTCAGTACTGGCGGGACCAGCAGCCATACGACGACATCGGCGTGGAAGCCTTCGAGTTCTGGACGCCCCCGCGCCGCCCCGAGGGACAGAATATGGCGATGACATTCGCGCCGCCGATCAATGGCTTCGATCCGCAGAACGGCTGCAACGGCTTGGCGCGCCCGGTCGCTGAGGTCAACGCCTGGGTGGCCGACCCCGATGATGTTGCTCCAACCTTGGATGTCAAAT
This sequence comes from Chloroflexota bacterium, assembly GCA_011523705.1. Lineage (GTDB taxonomy): Bacteria > Chloroflexota > Anaerolineae > Aggregatilineales > Phototrophicaceae > UBA6055. The sequence continues at coordinate 2,094 of WTGC01000003.1, forward strand.
GGCTCGCCCCACAGAGCATCAGCCGCGTGACGCTGATGTTTGATACCGACTTCGACCACGCCATGGAGACGGTGACCCGCGGACATCCGGAGGACGTCATGCCCTTCGCCGTCAAGCACTATCGCCTGACAAATGGCGCTGGCCGCGTGCTTGCCGAAGTAACCGACAATCATCAGACCGTGAACCGATTCGATTTCGACGAGCCAATCGAGACCGATCACTTGCAGGTCGAAATCATCGAAAGCCAGGGCGATGCGCCAGCAGCGGTTTTTGCGCTACACTGTTTTGAGTAATTCAGTTGCGAGGAAGAGAATCTGATGCAAGTTACTGAAAGAGAGCGCTACTTCTTTGACCTCAACGGTTTCCTACTGCTGAAAGGCGCGCTGTCCAAGCAGGAAGTCGCCGATATCAACGACTCTATCGACGCCCTGCTGCCGATGAAGCGGGGCGAATGGAAGGGCTATGTGCACGGTCATACCTACGGGGATGACGATGGCATCAACTTGCAGCAGATCTACGAAGGCGGCGAGGCTTTCGAAAAGCTGATCGACCATCCATCGTGGATTGATAAGGTCAAGTACTTTGTCGGTGGCGCCGACAGCTTCGATTACAATCACGGACCGCTCTTCATTGACGAGTGCTTCGCTAACGTTCGAGGTCCCGGCGAGGCAATCGGATTGCATTCCGGCGGCCACGAAGGCACCAAGCGCACGCAATTCCGCTTTTACAATGGACGTTTCCACTGCGGGCAGATCAACATCCTGATGGCGCTGACCGACATCGGACCCGGCGACGGCAACACCATGGTCGTGCCAGCCAGCCACAAAGCGCATTTCCCCCATCCCGATGAGGGCAAACACGGTATGTACCGGGAGGTAGCCTCGGTTGACGATGTAGAAGGCGCCCTCAACATTTTTATGGACGCCGGCGACGCGCTTCTCTTTGTCGACTCGCTCTGCCATGGCTCGGCCGAGCGAGTGAGTCCCGGCGAACGGCGCATCATCGTTTTCCGTTACGGTCCGTCTTGGGGCAATTTCCGCTTCGGTTACCAGGTGTCCGACGAACTCGCCGCGCGCCTGACGCCCGAGCGCTTGCAGATCGTACGGCCGAATCCCCCGCTCATACCGGGATTGGATCGCAGCCGCTACGCCTGAAGTTCGCGCAATCGACTCTCATCCAGTTCCACGCCGAGCCCAACGCTTGACGGAATCTCATAATGGCCGGCCTTGCAGGTCAATGGTGATTCGAGCAGCATGTTCGCGATTTCAAAGACCGGCGGTTGATATTCGAGCAAGTACAAGTTGGGGATTGCCGCTGCGACGTGAATGGTCGCCGCGATGCAGACGCCCAGCCCCACGCTGAGATGGGGCGCCATCATTACATTGAAAGCTTCCGCCATTGCCGCAATCTTGATCACTTCCGAGATGCCGGCGCGGCCGACATCGGGCTGCAAAATGTCAGCCGCTTTCTGCATCAACCAGGGCCGAAACTGATAACGCGTGCGCTCGGTCTCGCCGTGGGCGATGGGTACGGCGACGGCGGCTGCCAGCCGGGCATGCGATTCGATATCCTCCGGATTGATGGGCGCCTCAAAGAAGCCCACGCCCAAGTCAGCCAAAGCATGCCCTAACTGCACCGCTTCATCCAACGTGTACACCCAGTGCGCGTCGAGCAGCAGAGTCGCCTCATCGCCCAAAGCATCGCGCAAAGACTTGACACTGGCGACATCTGCGCGTAGGCCATGACCAGCAGCCAGCTTGAAGGCGTCGAATCCCTCGTCGACGAATTCCAGCGCAAGCGCGACCCGTTCTTCCGCTGTCGGGCGCGGCAGCCCGGAGACATAAGAAGGCACGCGCTCGCGAAAAGCGCCGCCCAGCAGCTTGAAGACGGGCTGGTTCAACAGCTTCCCGCGCAGGTCCCAAAGCGCGGTATCACAAGCGCTGATGGCATCCAGCATGAAGCCGCCATAATAGCCGCGCTCGCGCATGAGATCGTACATCACATTCCAGAGCACATTGCCATCGTGCGGATCTCGTCTCATCAAAACCGGCGCCAGCAGCTGCTCGATAATCGCGCAGACGACCTCTGGCGCGACCGGCGCCAGCGCCTCGCCCCAACCGACGATCCCGTCCTTGGTCGTGATCTTGACGAACGCCGTCTCGAAGTAAGCCGAATATAGCGCGCGATAAGGCGGGCGCGTGAAGTAGGCGGCCGGATCAGCCGCTTCTGGAATGCCGCCCAGATAAGCCTCGTCGCGCTTGATGCGCAGAGGAATCGCTTCGACCTTGCTGATGCTCATATTTTCGCTGCCTCCACTCATTTCGAAATAGGCGAACGCCGCATAATTACGAGTCTAGCGCAATCTTGTAGGGGCGTTTCGGTATAATATGCATATTGTATGGGCAAGCCTATCGGTCGCCCGTATTTGAGAACGCGGGATGGCGGGCGAGCCACCGGCTCGCCCCTACAGGCATTCGCTAGCTTTGAAAAATCGTATCCGAGAAATAGGCGCTCTTGCAGCCGCAGGAGGCAACATAAATGTTAGCCGGCATTTATCAGATCTTGCAAACGCCCTTTGAAGAAGACGGCGCCATCGATTGGCAGAGCTTCGCGAATCAGATCGAATACTGCCTGACAGCTGGCGTACACGGCTTGGTCGTGCCGGCTCTCGCCAGTGAATTCTTCACGCTGGGCGATGCCGAAAGGCGGGCAGTGGTCGAATTCGCCGGCGACGCCATCGCCGGACGCGTCCCCTTCGTTGTAGGCGTGCAAGGGCTAAACCAGCGGATCGCGCTTGAATTCGCCGAGCATGCCTGCAATTGTGACGCCACCGCCCTGATGGCGATGCCACCCTACTTGCGCAAAGCGTCGAAAGCAGGTCTGCGAGAATACTATCGGGCGCTGGCGCAATTTGACCGCCCGCTCATCATTCAGAATGCGCCCGCGCCCATTGGCACGCCTTTATCGCCACGCGAGCTGGTTGATTTGCTCGCTGCTGAAGACAATATCCTCTACATCAAAGAAGAAACGAACCCGATTCTGCAGCACATCAACGAGATCTTGGCTCTGGATACGGGCAATTGCGCCGGCGTTTTCGGTGGCGCCAACGGCACTTATCTCATTGATGAGCTGAAACGGGGCGCTTGCGGCAATATGCCGGCCGGCGGACTGGTGGACGCGCAAGTCAAAATCTACAACTTGTATCGCGCGGGGGATATCGCGCAGGCTGAGCGCGTCAGCCACAGCCTGCTGCCGCTGCTGAATTACGCGACGGTCTATGGCGTTTCCTTCCACAAATATGTGATGTGGCGGCGCGGCATCTTGAACTCCCCCTTCGCGCGCGACCCGCAGAAGATCAGACTGAACGCCGACGATATTCGCGCTATCGAAGCGCTTTGGCCGCTCGTTGCTGAGCACACGCTTGCCGAACACCCGTTTGGATAGCCTCGCTAGTACATCCAGGTTCGCTGGCGCGGGCGCTCCATCGCCAGCAGCCGCGTCAGCAGCAGGCGTCGGCAGTCCGCGAGTGCATACCCGTATGATTCTTGCTCGGCGACATTATGGTAAGCGCCCGGATCGGCCTGAAGATCCCAGAGATTCTCGCGCCCGTCCTCATGAATCAGGTACTGAAACTGCGGCGTTCGCAGGCTCTTCCAGCCATGAGCCTCTGTCAGCGCGCTTTCCTTCTGGCGCGACCCGCCGCCGCTGCTTAAACCAGCCAGGCTCTCACCCTGCATGAATGACGGGGTTTGGATAGCGGCCAACTCCAGCAGCGTCGGCACGATATCCACCGCCTCCACGATGCCGTCATACCGGCCGCCCTCATTGACGCCTGGTCCAGCGATGACCAGCGGTACGCGGCTAACAACATCGGGCGCCGGGTAGCCTTTGCCAAAGAGCAGATGATCGCCCAGCCACTCGCCGTGATCCGAAGTGAAGACGATGATTGTCTCATCGCGCAGCCCGGCCGCTTCGAGCGCGTCCAGGATCCGCCCTGCATAATAATCGACTTCGCCGACCATCGCGTAGTAGCCCTGCTTTGCCGAACGCAACTGGTCATCGGAGAACAGCGCTGCCGGATCGGCGGGCCGCTGCCTGTCGACATCCGGCGGGTATTCGGGTAGGGAGAGTTCTTGCGCGTCATACATATCGAGGTACTTCTGCGGCGCAATCCAGGGCGCATGCGGCGAGTAGAAGCTGGCGATGCAAAGAAAGGGCTCAGGTCCAGAGCGCTCAATGAATTCTATCGTCCGGTCGCTGACGAAGGCGCTGTAGGTCAGGTGTTCGTCGGCGGCGAAGGGAATCGCCCGTTTGAAGTCGTGCCGCCCTTCCGGCTCGCCCCGATGTACAATGCCATCCTCGATGCCCATGGCGCGCTGCCAGACGCCGGTATTGGGCGGCAAGCCCGCGCTGATGCAATCCATCTGATCGGGCGCCTGACGCCGTACCCAGGCGCGATAGGCGTCTTCGTAAACGCCGGGCTCGTCGGCGATTTCCAAGTGATCAAAACCATACGATGGGTGCGGCAGGCTGTGATCGCGGCTGGCATGCGGCAGAAAGTGCAGCTTGCCGATGTTCGCCGTGCGATAGCCGTACTGCTTGAGCAGGCGCGGCAGCGTCATGAGATCTTCCGGAACCGGCACGCCCATGTGCGTGATGCCGAGCGTCGACGGATATTGACCGGAAAGCATGCTGACGCGGCTGGGCATACAGACTGGATTCTGGACAAAATGACGGCTGAAGTTCATGCCGCGCGCCGCCAGTGAATCCAGGTTTGGCGTTCTGATTTCGTCGTTGCCGTTGGCGCCCAGCGCGTCCCAGCGCTGCTGATCAGTGTAAATGAGGAGAATGTTCGGACGTTTCATTGGATGACCTTCATATACAATGCACGCGCGCAATTGTAGCGCGGCCGTCGTTGCAAAGCGAAGCGGCGAGGTTGTAGCCTGCGTACAATTAACGCTATTATCATAGGTGCATTTCGCGCTAGGGTAGCAGCCCCTACTATCAAATAGTTGCCGCGAGCGCAGCTTTGTGCTCGCCGATCAGCTTGGAGGAAGAATAATCGTGATAGCGAATTTCGAGAACATCACTGAAGTAGAGCACTCTCAGCAAGCTTTTGACCAAGCTTTTCGCGACAACCTCTATTACACACGCGGTCAAGCCATCTATACGGCGACGCAACACGATCTCTACGAAGCGCTCGCGCATACTGTCCGCGATTATATGATGTATAACTGGCAGCAAAACGTCGACTGCTATTTCCGGCAGAATCCCAAATTCGTCTATTACTTGTCGGCCGAGTACTTAGTCGGCCAGCAGTTGGAAAAGAATCTGCTCTATACGAATACCTATGCGCTTGCGCAAGACACGATGCGGCGCCACAACATTGACCTGGCGGAGCTCTGTCAATTGGATATCGAACCGGGCTTGGGCAACGGCGGTTTGGGGCGGCTTTCCGCCTGCTTCATGGATTCGCTGGCGACCCTGAATATCCCCGCGGTTGGCTACGGCATAAGATACGAATACGGCATCTTCCGCCAGTCATTCCGCGACGGCTGGCAGATCGAAAGCCCCGACGAGTGGCTCTATTACGGCAATCCTTGGGAATTCCCGCAGCCCGACGACATGGTGGAAGTCGGCTTCGGCGGCTCGACGGAGAGTTATGCCGACGGCGACGGCAATTACCGTGTTCGCTGGATTCCGGCGCAGACGATCATGGGCCAGCCCCATCACACGCTCGTGCCCGGCTACAAGACCAAGACCGTGAACATGCTGCGGCTGTGGAGCGCGCGCGCCACCCGCGAATTTGACCTGCAACTCTTCGACGTGGGCGATTATTCGCGCGCGGTGGATCAGAAGACCAGTTCTGAGAATGTCACCAAGGTGCTCTATCCCAACGACAACACGCCCCAAGGCAAGGAGCTGCGGCTGAAGCAGCAGTATTTCTTCGTCGCCTGTTCGCTGAACAATATCATCAAGCGCTTCATGATCAAGAATGTCGAATGGGAGGAATTGCCGAAGGTTGCGGTGATCCATTTGAATGATTCGCATCCGGTCATCGCCATCGCCGAGCTCATGCGCCTGCTGCTCGATGAATACCTGCTCGATTGGGAGCGCGCCTGGAAAATCAGTTCAGCTACATTCGCTTCGACACAGCATACCCTGCTGCCGGAGGCGCTGGAGAAATGGCCCGTCTGGCTAATGGAAAAGGTGCTGCCGCGCCACCTCGAAATCATCTATGAAATCAACCACCGCTTCCTGGATGAAGTGCGCATGGCTTTTCCCAATGACATCGGCCGTGTTGAGCGGATGTCGATTGTTGAGGAGGGCGCGGAAAAACAGGTGCGCATGGCCAACCTCGCCTGCATCGGCAGTTATTCAATAAACGGCGTCGCCGCGCTGCAATCCGACCTGCTGCAAACCCATGTATTCCCCGACTTCGCCGCCCTCTGGCCGGAGAAATTCGGCAACAAAACCAACGGCGTCACGCCGCGCCGATTCATGCGCTTGGCGAATCCAATCCTGTCGGAATTGATCAGCGAGCGAATCGGCGATGGTTGGCTGACCAATCTAGACGAGCTGGCCCGTCTCGAGGAATACGTCGACGATGCGGACTTCCGGCGCGCCTGGCGCGATATGAAAAAAGCCAACAAAGCGCAACTGGCCGAATACATCGACGACCGCTGCGGCTTGACCATCAACACCGATTCGCTTTTCGACATCATGGTCAAGCGGCTGCACGAATACAAACGGCAGCTGCTGAAGACCTTGCATATCGTTCATCTTTATCAGCGGCTGAAGCTGGATCCAAATGCGAATCCAGCGCCAAGAACCTTCATTTTCGGCGCCAAAGCCGCGCCCGGCTACCACATGGCGAAGCTGATCATCAAGTTGATCAATTCGGTGGCTGACGTGGTCAATCGCGATCCGGCTTCGGCGGACCGGCTGCGCGTGGTCTTCATCCCCAACTTCAATGTCACCGCCGGGCAGCTCATTTATCCGGCGGCCGATGTATCGGAGCAGATCTCGTTGGCGGGCAAGGAAGCGTCCGGCACCGGCAATATGAAATTCGCGCTCAACGGCGCCTTGACGATCGGCACATTGGACGGCGCCAATGTCGAGATTCGCGAACGCGTCGGCGCCGAGAACTTCTTCCTCTTTGGTTTGACGACGGAAGAAGTCTTCGCGACCAAAGCGAGCGGCTACGATCCGCGCGCCTACATCGACGCTGACGCCGACCTGCGCGGGGCGATCGACTGGATCGCGGGCGGGCAATTTTCCGGCGGCGATACAAATATCTTCCGCCCAATCGTCGACTCGCTGATCTATCATGACGAATATATGCTCTGTGCCGATTTCGCCGATTATCTCGCCTGCCAGGCCAAGGTGGAGGAGGCTTACGCTGATCAGGAATGCTGGACGACGATGTCGATCCTCAACGCGGCGCGTTCCGGATTCTTCTCATCAGATCGTACGATCGCGGAATACAATCGCGACATCTGGCGCGCGTCGACGCTGGACCTGACAGCGAGCGGATGACAGCGCCCGCGCCTGGACGGCTCGTCGAAAGTTTCCGTTTGCGCCAACAATCCTTTACGCTAGAATTGAGGCGCGCTCGACTCTTAAAGCGGTCGAGTTTCTTGCTTTGAGTTGACACATTATCGAGGGATTAGGAATGAGCAATTCTGAGACCGCCCGCATCACCATCGACAGCAAACGCGTCATCAGCGAGATATCGCCGCTGCTCTTCAGCGGCTTCGCCGAGCACATGGGCCGCTGCATTTACGGGGGCATCTACGAACCGGAATCGCCACAGGCCGATAAAAATGGCTTGCGTGTGGATGTACTGGCCGCGTTGCGCGAATTGAACTACCGTTCGATGCGTTACCCGGGCGGCAACTTCGTCAGCGGCTATCGCTGGGAAGATGGCATCGGACCTAAAGACCAGCGGCCTGCCCGCCGCGAGCTCGCCTGGCAATCGATCGAAAGCAACCAGTTTGGCACGGATGAATTCATACATTTCTGCCGAGAGATCGACACGGAGCCAATGATCGCCGTGAACCTGGGCACGGGCACGATACAGGACGCCGCCAATCTGGTCGAATACTGCAATGCGCCGACGGGCAGCCATTACGCCAACCAACGCGCGGCGAACGGCAACGAAGATCCCTACGGCGTCAAGTATTGGTGCCTCGGCAACGAAATGGACGGTCCCTGGCAGATCGGCCATCTGGACGCGGTCGAATACGGCAAAAAGGCGCGGGAAGCGGCCAAGCTCATGCGGCTGCAGGATGAGTCCATCGAGATGGTTCTCTGCGGTTCTTCAAGTTCGCACATGCCGACTTATCCGGATTGGGATCGCATCGGCTTGGAGCTATGCTGGGACTTGGTTCATTACCACTCGATGCACTACTACGCTAACAACTCGGACGATGACACGCCGAGCTTCCTGAGTCTCAGCGCAGCCTTCGAAGAGTACGTCGATACGGTCGCCGCTGTCTTGCGTTATGTCAAAGCCAAGACGCGATCCAAACATGATGTGCATTTGTCCTGGGATGAGTGGAACGTCTGGTACAAAGCGCGTGAATTATCGGATTTGCGCGGCGGCTGGACTGAAGCGCCACATCTGATTGAAGAGGTTTACAACCTGGAAGACGCGCTCGTGGTGGCGCAATGGCTGAACGTATTCCTGCGCCGCGCCGATGTGCTCAAGATCGCTTGCATCGCCCAAATCGTCAATGTCATCGCGCCGATTTTGACCACCACTGACAGCTTGCTTAAGCAGACGATCTATTATCCGTTGCTGATGTTCAGCCAGATGGCGAGCGGCAACTCGCTGGACCTCCTCGTCGAGTCGCCGCGTTACGAGACCAAGCAATTCGGCGATATGCCGCTGCTCGATGTCTCGGCCTCTCACGACGAAGCCGCTGGCAAGAACGCGATATTTATCGTCAATCGCAGTTTGACCGAGCGCATGCCCATCGAGATCCGCTGGGGGGACGTCACACCGAAGCGCATTTCCTCGGCGCAGCAGCTTTCCGGCAATGACCCCAAGGCATTTAACAGCTGGGAACATCCCAACCGCTTGACGACGCGGGCGATCTACGCGCCGAAGATCATCGACGGCGCCGCGCAGATGAGCCTGCCACCGCTATCCTTCACCGCGCTGGGCGTGGACTTATAAACGGTGTCGCGCTATGTATTTCGCGGAGTAGAGTGGACGGCGACACGCGCGCCCGATTCATTCGACTTGACCGCGGCGAGCATGATTTCCATGATATGACGCGCCGTCCACAAGTTGGAAAGCGCCGGTTGGGCGCCCCGCTCGATGCAGCGAAGCCATTCTTCGTGCTGGTTGGGGACGGGCGTCGGCTTAATCTCATCCACAAGCGGCGGCGCCCATTCGCGCTCGTATGAGCTTGGGCGGACGTAGTCAATTGCGTCGTCGCGCAGAATCAGCTTGCCGGCCGTACCATGGATGCGCAGGTACGAAGAGCGCGCCGGATCGCACCAGCCCGTCTCCGCCGTCCCCAAAGCTCCATTGGCGAATTCCAGAATCAGCGTCGCCGTGTCTTCAAGCGCCGTCGGCTTGTCCACGGTCGTCATGCGCGCAATGACGTAATCCACCTCGCCCAGGAGCGCGACCAGATTGGCGATGGAATAAACGCCCATATCAATCAACGCGCCGCCGCCAGCTGTGTCGCTGTCGTAAAACCACAAGTCGTCTTCGGCGCGGGCTTCATCGAAAGTGTCGGCGACCTCGGCGTAATAGATATCAGGACCGCCATGGCTATGCCGCGCGAACCCGCCCGAGACTTTGCCAATTGCCCCCGTCGTCAGTTGCCGCCGCATCTCGTAGACGGGCGCGTCAAACGAAGGACGGCAGTAGACCACTTGCGCAGGATGAGCCTGGCTCGCCGCCACCAATTGATTTGCCTCCTCGATCGTCGTGCAGAGCGGCTTCTGCATGAAAAGATGCAGACCGCGTTCCAGCACCGCCAAACCGGCTTTGGCATGTAAGGGATGCGGCAGCGCGACTATGACCGCATCCAAAGTCTCATCGCCCAGCAGGCTCGCCCAATTCGTCGAATATCGCGGCACATCAAAGCGCTCGCAGAGCAAACGCAGACGGCGCTCTCGCCGCCCGCATATATGCGTGACGCGCATGCCATCGATGGCGGCGATCTCCGGCAAGTGGCTGAGCGCGGCGATGCCCCCGGCACCGAGAATGCCGACATTAAGCATCGAGGTAGCCTCGCAGGAAGGCGTAGCTGCGCCCTATCGACTCAATCATATTTTCGTTGCCAGTCTCATCTTCAATTGCCAGCACGCCAGCATAATCGATGTCGTGCAGAGCCTGAATGTAACCATCCCAAGGCACCAAGCCCTCGCCACAGGTCGCCTGCATTGTCTCCGGATTCCAGTCTTTGGCGTGCGTGTGGATGATCTTGTCACCCAGAATGCGCACGCCTTGAATCGTGCCCGACTCGGAACCGAATCGCAACAGATTGCAGGGATCATAATTGACTTTCAGCCAGGGATTGCCGATCTCGTCGATGAAGTCGCCGAGCGCCTGGGGCGATTCTTGCCCGGTCTCAAGCGCGAAGTAGACACCGACTTTCGCGCCGTGTTCCGCGATCTCGCCAACGGAAGCGAGCAGCGTCTGATAAGCCGGTTCCGATTTGTCTTCCGGCAGCACGCCGGCATGGGTCGTCACGATATCGCCGCCCAATTCGGCCGTGGTATCCAGCGCCTGTTTCGTCTTGTCGATCCGCCACTGCAGCCCTTCGCTTTCTTCGAGGCCGCCCCAGGTGACCGCCCCTTGCAGCTGTGCACAGAAGCCGCTGAAGGTCAGTCCCAGAGACTCGGCGATCCGTCTCACTTCGCGCCGATCATCCGCCGTCCCCACTTCGGGATCCAGTATGCAGGGATCATATTCGACATTCACGATCCAGGGCTGCACCGAGCTGCAGCCGATCGCGGCGGCGATCTCCATCTGACGCGCCAGCGCCGCCACATCCGGCGTCGCGCCCAAGGTCCATAACGCGCAGCCAATTGTCATTTCGCTCATGGTTTTGCCCTCTTCCTCTACGACCACCATCCATTACACAATGTTAGCAAATCTCGCGGACTTGAACATTTAATTGCTTTCAATCTGCCTGGGCAATCGCATCAAATTACTTTTACCACCGAGGGTCGCGTAGACACAGACCTACGACACCGAGAGAAAAGAGAACACCGAGCAAATCTGTATAGACAGCTAGATGGCAGCCACAATTTTCTGCCATCCGACGGCAGCAGATGTTGAGAAAAAAGGTCGAGAATTACCAATATCTCTGTGTACTCAATTTAACTCGGTGTACTCGGTGGTTGAATTTCAGCTTGATTATTCGTCATCCCATGCGCCATCATTCTGACCCTATTGCCCGGTTCAATCCGCTACGCCGTGTCTGCGACCAACAGGTATTTTACGAACCAATTGACGATGGCGACGGCGGCTTTGACACGATTGTTCTCGTTGTAGAATCCGTGTCCCTCATCGGGAAACAGGATGTATTCCACCGGCAGCTCTCGCTTTCGCAGCGCGGCGACGACTTGCTCAGCTTCGTGTACAGGCACGTTGGTGTCGTTGGCGCCATGAAGCACCAGCGTCGGCGCCTTGACCCGAGCCAGCTTGTGGATGGGCGATAGCGCGTCCAGCAGATCGCCCTCCGTCTCCGGATCGCCATATTCGATTTTCGAGATGCTCGCCATCCAGGGCTCAGTGCGCTCGAAGAAGGTCTTGAAATTGACCACTCCATAGAGGTTGACGCCGGCAGCGAAAACGTCCGGAAAGGCCGCCAATCCCGCCATCGTCATGTAACCGCCGTAGGAGCCTCCCATGATGCCCAGGCGGCTCGCCTCTGCAAGTCCGTTGTCAATCAGAAACTGCGCCGTCGAGGCGATATCTTGAATGGCATCGAAACGCAGCGCGCCATTGTCCAAGTTGACAAAGCGCTTTCCAAAGCCTGAGGAGCCACGCACATTCGGCGCGAAGACAGCGATCCCCTGCGCCAGCAATGCCTGATAATCATAACGAAATCGGGGCTGCTCCTGACCTTCCGGCCCGCCATGAAAGCTCAAAACGGTGGGATAAGGCGCATCGCCACCGGCCGGCGCATAATGCAAACCCGTCAGCGCCAAACCGTCATGAGCGCGATACTCCAGCAAGCTCGCGCCGACCAATTGCTCAAGGTTTACGCCGACATGCGGGCTGCGCGTCAATCTCTCAAGACTGCCGTTTTCGATATTCAGCAACCAGATTTCCTGCGGGGTTCGCGCGCCGGTAATGCACATCGCCAAAGTCGATCCATCTGGAGAGAAACGCAGCGATTCGACGATCTCGCCCGGCAGTTCAATAAGTCGGCGGCTCTCGAGATCGGCCAGGCTGAGAAGCTCCAGTTCGTGTCGGCCCGCGATATTCCAAACGAGCGCCGCCAGCTCGCCGTCGCTGCTCAGCGTGAACTCAGCCAGCTCGGCATCCTGGCGTGAGCGCAAGGTTTCCCATGGCGCGTCATTTTCCAGTGACCGGCGGCATAGGCAAGCCATGTCCGCGTCGTGATTGGAAATGACCAATACATATTTCTCGTCATTAGAAAATCGCGCGTTCTCATGGCTGGCGGGCGGTTCGTGCGTCGTCAGCAGTTGCTCGCGCCAGGTGGGCGCATCCAGCAGAAACACGTCGCTGTCGCCACGATAGGCGACGCGCTTGATGAGAAGCCTTGCGCCATCTGCGCTGATGTCTTCGATTGTCGCGGTCCCGCCGGCGCTCGTCAGCTTTTCCGCCGCGCCGGTCTCAATCGCTGTTCGAAAGCAAGCCATCGAATCCAAGGTATCAGTATTCGAAGAGAAAAAGACTGCTCCCCCGTCCTTGGCCCAGCCGCCCAGCCAGTTGTTGCTGATCCCGCCCGCAGTCAAGCGCCGACGATCGCTGCCATCAGGGCGGACGATGTCGATCTGCGAATTCATGCCGCCGCCCGGCGCCGATTCCACGGCGAGCCAATCACCAGCGGGCGACCAGATCACTTGCGAAACTTGCCCGTCAAAGGCGGTCACCGCGGCGGGAAAACCGCCCGCTGCCGGGACCCGCCAAACTTGCGGGCTTCCGGTTAAATCGCTGACGAAGGCAAGCTCTGTGCCATCGGGCGCAAAAGATGGCGACCAACAGCGGCCCACCTTCGCCATCCGCGCGATCGCTTCACTGATCTCCCGGGCCGATTCGATTGTCATGATCCGCGCCTTCGATGAGTGATCGCCAGGATTGCCGTCGCCGCCATATAAGCAGCGGCGCCCAGCCACAGCACAGCGCTGAATCCAAGCGTGATCGACAGCGCGACCGCCAGAATGGAGCCGACAACGGTCATCAAGCCGTTAATGCTCCAAGCCAACGCTACTTGAGGCTTCTCCTGAGCGCCAACTAGCTTCAGCGCTTGAGGAAACGGAACGCCCATGCAAAGAGCCAACGGCAGCAGCGACAGCGCCACGATCACGGCGCGCGCCATCAGCGTCTCAGCGAGGAAAAAAGCGCTGAGCGGGACCCAAAGCAAGCTCCAAAGTATGGACAGTACCAAGATCCCAGCTGTTGCCAGTTGCGGACGGCGCTCCATCAACTGATCTGCGAAGGCTTGACTCAAACCGCTGCCAAGGCCGCCGCCTACCAGAAATGTGACCAGCACAAGTGTGATCGCAAATGTCGGATGGCCCAGGAAAAGCCGAGTTTGCTGGATGGCATAAATCTCCAGCGCGATGAATCCGATGCCTAACATGCCGAAGAGCATGGGATATCCGCGTTCCAACAGCGTCGTGCCTCGGCGCCACTGCCTCCCGATTGCCAGCGTCACGACGACCACTGCAGCTACAGTCAGCGCAATCGACGCAGCGAGGCTGGACGGAATGCCCTTTTCAAATTGGAAGAAGTAGGGTCGGTTGTCGGTCGCCGGCGCGATGTTCGCCTCCGAGGCCGCGATGATCGCGTCAAATGATTGAGCGCCGCTGGCAACCGCATCAAGCGGCGGCTGGACCAAGATCTGCGGCAGCAGCACGGGCGTGAAGCCGACATCGCGCGCGATCGCGCCGAGCACCAGCGAGTCGTCTTCGCTGAAAGCGGCCGCGCCGATCAGCAGCAACGGCGCCGGTGGGTTGCTCACCCCATCGACGAAAGCCATCAAATGCTGCAGCGCCTGTTGATCGTCCAATCCTCGGCCGCGCAATGAAGCGAGCGCGGTAGAAAGGGCGCGCGTCAAGGTGATCTCGTCATAAAGTTTCAGGGCGATCAGCCCGTCCACATTCAGATGATCCAGATAATCGGAGAAAGCCTCTTCGGTGTAGATCGTGTTTTCAGAGAGGGCATAGCCGCCGCGTTCCGCCGCCAGCGTCACCACTTGCGACAGATAAATGAGGTCGTATTTCTCCTGCGACCGCCGAAGCGTGCTGCGGCCATCGTCGGCGATGATTGTCACCTCCGGCCGGTCGTACAGCGCGCCATTGTAAAGGCTCCAAGCCTCGACCAGGTCAGTGCTGGCGGCATTGACTTCGACGGCGAAGATCTCCTTGGCGCCGCCCTGCAGCGCGAACCAAACATCCAGCCCGGCGCCGGGTCCGATGATGAAGACACGCTCGGGCTGCTCGGTGGCAAAGGCGAAGAATCCAATGTCGCCCAAGAGCTCGTTTCGCGCCATTTCCGTCGGCATGACCGACGCGGCGCCGCCATCGACATAGATGCGCAGCGGACGCCCAGCGCCGGGATCCACCAGATCGGTGCGGGCGAAGGCGTCCCAGCGCGTCCGCAAGATTCGTCCGCCCTCGCTCAATGCCGCTACTATCGGTTTTCCCGGCGCCAGCTTTGATGGCTCAATCGTCAGAAACGGACCGCCGACATTGGCGGCAAAGGCAGCGCCGCCGATGCCGATACAGATGACCACGGCGAGCCGTTCACGACCGCCGGAGAAATACAGCCCGGCAAGCGAGAATCCGACTGCCGCCAGCAGGATCGCGTTGACCGCGCCAAAGCGGTTCAATAGCGGAATCGCCAAGAGCGCGCCACCGCCGGCGCCGACCAGATCGCTCATATACAAGATTCGACTGGCCGGCGCATGCTCGCTGAACAGCAATGAAATGACCAATCCGAAACAAACATAAGGGAGCGCAAGCAGGACAAAGAGCAGGATCTGCATGTCAACCGGGCGGCCGAAGTCAGCGAAGAGTAGCAGCAGAAGCGTACACGCGGCTGCGGCCAGGCTGCCGAGCGAAAGCCCGACGCGCCGCGCCAATGCCGGACGCTGCGCCGTGGCGGCCGCGCCGATGCCGATGCCCAGAATCGCGACCGACAGAATCAGAAAGACATATGGCGGGAAGAAAATCAGCGAGAAGAGACGGGTCAGCGCGATCTCCAGCAGCAGCGCGCTCGCCGAAAGGATCGCCGTTCCCAGCAAGCGCGGCGCCGGCAGCTCGCCCAGGCTAGCGCCGAAGTTTGGGATCAAGCGCATCTCTCAGCCCATCGCCGAGGAAATTGAAGCCCATCACCGTGAAGAAGATCGCCAAGCCCGGGAAAACGCCCATCCAGCCGGATTGCCGGAAGAAAGCCCGCCCTTCAGAGAGCATCCTTCCCCAACTCGGATCGGGCGGCTGCGTGCCCAAGCCGAAGAAACTCAGAGCCGCTTCGGCGAGAATGGCAAATGCCAGGCTCAACGTAACTTCCACGATGATCGGCGAAAGCACATTGGGCAGGACGTGCGTCAAGAGGATGCGGACATCGCCGGCGCCCATCGCCTTGGCCGCGATGATGAATTCATCGTTGCGGATGCCGAGCACAGCGCCGCGGGCGATTCGGGCGAAAATGGGGATGTAGACGATGCCAATCGCGATCATAGCGTTGCCAATGCCCTTGCCCAGGGCAGCCATAATGGCGATCGCCAGCAAAATCGCCGGAAAGGCGTATAGCACATCCATCGCCCGCATGATGACCTCGTCGGTGATGCGGGTGCTGTAGCCCGCCATCAAGCCTAGCCCGGTGCCAATGATGGTCGCCACACTGACGGCGATAAAGCCGACTTGCAGCGAAACGCGCGCGCCCACAATGATGCGCGAGAAGATATCGCGTCCGAAGTCGTCTGTGCCCATCCAGTGTTCAATCGACGGATCGGCGAAGCGATCGGAGAAATCCATTCCGTTGGGGTCAAAGGGCGTGATCGCCGGACCAAATATGCCCATCACCACTACGACGAGCAGAATCAAGGCGCCGAACATCGCCAGCCGATGACGCAGCAGGCGGCGAAAGGCATCGCGCCAAAGCGTATTGGCCGGTCCCAGTGGCTGGTCAGCGGATGCCACACGTTTGTTCAGGGAGTCGGAGAGAGACACCGCCGCCAGCGCTTTCTTCTACGCATATTCGATCCGTGGATCGAGCAAAAAATATAAGAGATCGACAAACAGGTTGACTAGTGTGACCATGATCGCCACGACCATGACCGCGCCCTGCAATAGCGGATAATCGCGTTCCTCCACGGCGTTGAATGCCAGTCGTCCCAGGCCGGGCCAGGAAAAGACCACCTCGACAATAACGATGCCGCTGAAGAGCGCGGTGATTTGCAAGCCGATAATGGTCACGATATTGATGAGGGCGTTGCGCAAGGCATGACGCGTGATCACTGTACGTTCCGGCAGCCCCTTGGCGCGCGCCGTCTGCACATAATTGGCATTGAGCACATCCAGCATGGCGCTGCGGATGAAACGCGTCTGGATCGACGCGCTAACGAAACCGGCGGTGAAGGCGGGCAAGATAATATGCGCTAGCCAGTCGCCCGCATCCTCCCAAATCGGCGTATAACCGCTGGGCGGCAGCAAATTCAGGTTTAACGAAAAGACGATGACGAGTACGATGCCCATCCAAAAAGTGGGGACAGACACGCCGATTTGACTGAAAATCGTCGCGATGATGTCGATGGCGCTGCCCGGCTTGAGCGCCGAAATGATGCCGATGGGAAAGGCGATGACCAAGCCGATCACCAGCGAAACCATAGCCAGCTCAAATGAGGGACCAATCCGGCCCTGCAATTGCGGCGCGACATCCTGGCTATTGAGCAGGCTTTGCCCAAAATCGCCGCGCACCGCTTTGGAAAGCCAGGTGAAGTATTGCTCGAAGAAGGGACGGTCAAGCCCGAGGCGGCCGCGCAATCCCGCGACAGCTTCGTCACTGGCGTAAGGACCAAGAATGACACGCGCCGGGTCGCCCGGGACGATCTGCATAATCATGAAGACGACAAAGGTGATGCCGAGCACCACAACCAATGCCAGAAGCAATCGCTGAACGACGTATTGATAATTCAAATCGAGTTATCCCCAGGAACCAGTCGCGGAGCGTCGGCGGGGAGGAACTGGGGCGCGAACCGGAAATGCCCGATCCGCGCCCAAAAGGCGCTTAGCCTTCGAGATAGGTGTTCATGTAGAGGTTGGCGTTGTCTGAGCGCAAGACATAGCCCTTCACCCTCTGGCTCATCGCCCGCGTGAAAGCCGGGTTATAGAAGTAGACATAAGGCACGGCATCCACCAGGATCTGGTTCGCCTGTTCATAGATGGCGTAGCGCTCATCAAAGCCGGATACCTGCCGCCCCTGCTCGACCAGGGCGTCAAAATCGGGATCGCTGTAGCCGGTGAAATTGAAGACCTCATCGGTGCGGTGCTGCAGGTAGAAGTAATGCTCGACATCGACCAAGCCGTTCCAACTGCAGATGTAGCCGTCATAGCGGTAATTGCCCTCAAGCTCCAGCCATTCCGCCCATTCCGGCGCGTTGATGGTGGTTCTGATACCGACCGCCCCCAACTGCGCCTGCAAGACTTGCGCTTGGCGCACCGTGTCCTGGTAAGTCGAGGTGGGCATCAGCTCCATCTCGAAGCCGTCAGCCAAGCCCGCTTCCGCCAGCAGCGCCCGCGCCTTGTCCGGGTCGTATGAATAGGGCGCGTAGTCGAAGTACCAAGGGCTGCCGGTATCGATGGGACCACCGTAGAGCGGCGTGCACAAGCCGAAGTCGCCGGCGGCGCAGAGGTCGTCGCGGTTGATGGCGTAGGCGATCGCTTGACGAACGCGGGCATCGTCAAAGGGCTCGCGCGTCAAGTTAAGTCCGATGTACTTGTACGCCAGCGCCGGCGATACGAGCATATTGACATCGGGATTGTCTTGCAGCGCCTGCACCGCCTGGGGCGCGACGCTGGTGATGAAGTCCACCTCGCCGCCGAGCAAAGCCGCTTCGCGCGCCGCTTCTTCCTGGATCACGGTGATTTCGACGGCGTCAAGCAAGGGCAAACCCTCTTGCCAGTAATTCGGATTCTTGACCAGCCGCATGCTGATCGTGCCATCGAGATCTTCGACGGTGAAGGGACCGGTGCCGATCGGTACAACGATGACGCCATTTTCATCGACGCTGTCGGGATGGACGACGGATGTGGAGCGAGCAGCCAGCAGAATAGGCAGAATCGCATTCGGCTCCGGCGTTGTCACACTTACCGTTTGCGCGTCGGCCGCCTCCCAAACCGCGTCAGGACCGCCAACGGATGCGACGCGCCCGGAACCGGTTTCGGGATTGATAATGCGGTTCATCGAAAAGACGACATGCTCCGCTGTCATCGCCACGCCGTTGGAGAATTGAACGCCGTCGCGCAGATTGAATGTCCAGGTCAGACCGTCATCCGACTGTGACCAATCCGTTGCCAGGAGCGGCGTCAGCTCGATGCTGTCGTTGAAGGTCGTCAGCGATTCGACCACGTTGGCCAGCACGTAGAAGCTCGAAACGGTGCTGGCAACGTGCGGATCCAAGCCCGTCCACTCGGCGTCATGGGCTGACTTTAGTACCTGCTCAGACATTTGCGCCGAGGTTGACAAGCTGATGCCAATCACGATCGCGACTAGCATTACAAGGGGCAGGAGCAGTTTGACTCTTTTCATCTTGACTTTCCTTTCATTTGCAAGTGCGTGATGTTACGTTGTGGTCAATCAACTTTCTGACAAGAAGCTCGCTGGCGCCCCCATTCTAACTCGCATTTGCTCTCGTAAGCCGCTGCTTATGTTTGTCGGCGCATGCGCAGCAGGAGCCTGACGCGCATGGTCCAGACGACGTCTACGGAATATACTATGCGCGGTATGCTCTGTCAAATTGGAGCGGGACAGGGCGGCGCCCGTCAACGCGCGACCTTCGGCGCCACACACTGTTGAGTGCGCCAATTTGAGCCATTGCTTGACACATAGTTGCGCGCAAGTTAACCTTAGTCTGTGCCTGCCACTAGTCTTTTAGCGCCGCGCCGTTTATCTCGTACGCTTCGATGTGGAGCGTCTCTCGGAACGACGTCATGATCGCGCAAGTTGCCGCAGAGTCAGCGTTCCACATCTAGCGCAGACGTATCTAAGAGACCCTTGGCAGCGACCCGGTATCATTTTGCGGTTTTGCGCTGCAATGATGCGTCTGATTTCAGTTATGGAGGAAAACGTCATGAAACGGATTAGTGTGATTGTCAGCATCGCGGCGCTGCTTGCCATGCTGCCATTTAGCGCAGTTCAAGCGGATGGGCACTGCGAGTTTGCCGAAGACAGCATCAAGATTGGCGGGC
>WTGC01000233.1 GCA_011523705.1 Chloroflexota bacterium
GGGGACCTCTTACACCCCATGCAAGCGCGCTAGCCGGACTGCGCCATACCCCGTCACCATCCGTATTATAACACAAATTCGGCTCTATGCCACCATGAGAGAAGTCCAACGTGAACTCGAACTCGCAGATGGCAGACTCAGCCATCAAGCGGTAGGACGCCAAAGGTGCAGGATTCGTAGTCGTTCCCAATGATCACGACGTAATCAAAGTCTCGGTCGGCTTTGACCGCAAGAATGACTTGGTCTTCTGACATATTCAAGGCACGCAGGATTCGGGGAACGAGGTTGCCTTTTTCGGCCGCGACATGATCAATCAGCTGATTGCTGGGAAAGTCTTCGCCAGTGTCCAGGCGCCCCAGGGCAATCGCGTTGTAACCGCCCCAGCGCAGCCTCTCGCTGGCGACAATATCCCAGTTTTCCTCACCGGACGCGTTGTACACCGCGATCCGGGGGCCCGCGAGCGCAGCCTGATATTTGGAGGGCGGCGTATAGAGCGCTTGCATCAACTCGGTAACCGCTTCCCGATTCGGCAGCAGCACAAGCCAGCCATCCGGCGTCGTCCAGTTTCTGGTGTGGTAGATCTTGCGGAAGGTGTAATTCTGCACGTCATCAAGTTCAAGGTTGATGACAAGCGGCAATAAGCGAAGCATTTGCTCGAAGGGCAAGTCGGTATCGACGATCTTGGTGAGCTCGGGCCAGAGCTGAGGAAGCGTCGTCGCCAAGCCCTGGCTGCGCGCCTTGCGCCAAATCGCGCGAATGAGCAGCTGATGCCGGCGTCCGCGATCAAAGTCATCGGTATACTTCCGCGTGCGCGCGTACCAGAGCGCATCGAAGCCGTCGAATGTATAGTAGCCCACCGGCAGCGTACGCAGGCGATAGCCGCGCGAACCTGACCATCGCTCGTCGCCCGTTCCAACCGGGTAATAGTCGCGATAGGCACAGTCCACGGCGATATCGACGCCGCCCAAGCGGTCGATGATCGCCTCAAACCCGGAAAAATCGACCCGCGCGTAGTAATGCACATTGATGCCGAAATTATAGAAAATGGTTTGGCGCAGCAAACCAAATCCGCCGCCGGGCTCCCAGTCAAGATTCTCGCCGATCCCATATGCGGTGTTCAAACGTCCCATTCTTCCGTGCGGGATGTACACAAAGAGATCACGCGGAAAGCTCAACATGGATACCGTACCGGTTTCCACATTGAGAGAGACAACGATCATCGTATCGGTGCGGATGAAATTATCATCGCTCATTTGCTCGTCGCTGCCCAAAAGCAGAATATTCACCAGCCTGTGCGCGCGGAAAGCCTCCGGCGCGCGGCTTGGCGCCTGTGTTCCCGACAGCCATTTTCCCTCTGGTGGATCTAGCGGCATCAGCAGCTTGGGCAGGCTGATGTCTTCAGGCGCGGGCGTTTGAGCGGGCATTGTCGCCGAGGCGGCTGGCACAGTTGCTGGCTTTTCTGGCGTCGGGCTGTTCAAATCCAGTTGCAGCAGGACGACAGACGAGCCGGATCGCAGACTGGCGCGCTCGCGATCGACATTGATGGCAGTGGCGGTAGCGCGATAGGCTTCGCGCCTTGCCGTAGTCGTTCCCGCGAGCGAACGAGTGAGGTCATTCACGGAGGCAATCTGCAAAATCGTCCAGCCGAAGGCAAGCGCCAATACGAGCGCGACGCTGGCTACAGCGCACGTCAGCGCATTGCTTAGCCGTCGCCCTACAACTTGCATCGCTCCTCTGCTCCCTCCGGCGGGAATTCTGGCGCCGACCGAATCCCGTCTCCGCCGATCCGCTGCGCCCGCCTTAAGGCGCATCAAATATAACCGGTATCTCGCATGTCCCGCCCTGAATTTGCTCGCCGCGTCGATCGACCACGGTCAACTGAATTCGGTGCGCGCCCGCGCCGAAAATCTCAGTATTGATCAGTCCCAACACATCGCTGCTGACGGCTTGATCCGAGACCAAGAACAGATAGTATTCTTCTGACCAGCCCGGCTTGAGCGCGATATGATATTCGCCGCCGGGCGGGATTAACGCACTTCCGGCTAGTGCGAAGACTCCATCCACATGCTCCAGCGGCGCCGGCGAAACAATCCGAGCCGATTGGTCATCGCAGCCAACCGTCGCGCTCGCCGAATCGTCTAACGCGAACTCGGGCGCAGGTAATTTAATAGGCGGTTCCATAAACCGCGGCACAAGCAGAATCTCCCCGGCAAAGACGCCGCGAATCGGCTCAAAGCAGTTGCCGTCGCGCATTTCCATCAAGCTGACACCTGACGATAGCGCAAGCGACAGCAGAGTATCGCCTTCCTTCACTTCATAGGGTAACCAATCTTCGGCAACCTGGCAGCCCAGGCGGAAGCCGATTTCTTCCGCACGGAAAGCGGTCGGCGTCGGAATTAGGTAGGCGAAATAGAATGGCAGCAGCGTCGGCGTCGCTGAGATTGATGGCGCGACTTCGGTCAGGGTCGGCGGCTCCGTCTCTGACGGGGTTGTGCTCGGAATTGTGGTTGCGAAGGTTTCTGTCGGACTTGCCGTCGGCGATGGACCTGCCGCTGTCAACTCCCTGCGCTCGTCGAGCGTGGCGCGGATGGCGATCAGCGTCAGATTCGGCGGCGCCATTTCCGGCCTCGCAGTCGGTGTTTCAGATTCCGTCGGACTTGCCGTCAACGATGGACCCGCAGCTGTCAACTCCCGGCTCTCGTCGAGCGTGGCGCGGATGGCGGTCAGCGTCATATTCGCGGGCGTAATATCCCGCGTCGCCTTCGCCGGTTCTCTCGTCGGACTTGCCGTCAGCGATGGACCCGCAGCAGTCAATGCCCGGCTCTCGTCGAGCGTGGCGCGGATGGCAGTCAGCGTCAGGTTCGCCGGCGCGATACCCCGCGTCGCCGTCGCCGATACTTCCGTCGGACTCGCCGTCGGCGGTGGGCCAGCAGCAGTCAGTTCCCGGCGCGCATCGAGCGTGGCGCGGATGGCAGTCAGCGTCACATTCGCCGGTTCTCTCGTCGGACCTGCCGTCGGCGACGGGCTCGCAGCAGTCAGTTCCCGGCGCGCGTCGAGCGTGGCGCGGATAGCCGTCAGCGTCAGGTTCGCGGGCGTAATATCCCGCGTCGCCTTCGCCGGTTCTCTCGTCGGACTTGCCGTCGGCGACGGGCTTGCAGCGGTCAACTTCGGCTGCGCGTCGAGCGTGGCGCGGATGGCGGTCAGCGTCATATTCGCCGGCGCGATATACCGCGTTGCTGTCGCCGGTTCATCCGTCGGAGTCGGCGTGTCGCTCGCGACGATCATTGTCGGCTGCTCTGTTTCCGTCTGACTTGGCGTTGGCGACGGGCTCGCAGCAG
>WTGC01000104.1 GCA_011523705.1 Chloroflexota bacterium
GGGTTGGGGGGAGGGGTTGACTTTCTAATCCCCAAAATACACCTCGCGGACGGTGGCGTCGTTGGCGATTTCGTCGACCTCGCCCTGGGCGAGCAAGCTGCCCAAGTGCATGACGTAGACGTAATCGGCGAAGTCGAACAGGATCTCTAGCCGGTGCTCGACGATCAAGAGCGTGATGCCATAGTCGTCGCGCAGGCGGACGATCTGCTGGAAGATCTCGTAGGCAAGTTTGGGCGCGACGCCGGCTGTTGGCTCGTCCAGCAGCAGCAGCTTCGGCCTGCCCATCAGGCAGCGGGCGATCTCCAGCAGCTTCATCTGCCCGCCGGAGAGGTCTGAGGCCAGCGTGTCGTAGTGCTGCAGGAGCTGAACCTGTTCCAGCGCCTGGACGGCCGCTTCGGCATGGGCGTTCTCTTCATGCTGCCAAAAACGGCGCCAAGGGGCATACCAGGGCCGCTCGCCGCGCTGATCTTTGACCGGCAGGAGCACGTTGTCCAGGACGGTCATTTTGAAATAGAGCGCCGGCTCCTGATAACCGCGGGCGATGCCCAATTTGAAGACCTCATCGGAAGGGAGGTCGCTGATATCCTGGCTTGCGAAGAGGACTTGCCCGGCGCTGAGATCGGTACTGCCGGCAATCAAGTTGATCAAGGTGCTCTTGCCCGAGCCGTTCGGTCCGATCAAGCCGACGATGGCGCCTTCCGGCACGGTCAGCGAGACATCGTCAACGGCGCGCAAGCCGCCGAAGTCCTTGCGCAGGTTTTTCAGTTCGAGCAGCGGGGTCATATTGTCAGCGCCGATGGATCGTGTATGGCTTGACAGATAATGGGAAACTGTAAGGCTTGTCCGGTACTGCGCTGTGCTTGCCGCCCAATGGTTCTACCCCTCCCCCGGCCCCTCCCCGAATCATCGGGGAGGGGAGCTAAATTCATCGGACTCGGGGCTTCTGCCAGAGGACTCGCCAATGAATGCAGATCTCGGCGAAATCTTCCCCCCATTGATATGGGGGGACTGAGGGGGGTAGAGCCAATCGGGTGCAGATTCACTTTAGTACCGGACAAGACTAGTAGGGCCGATTCTGTGAATCGCCCGTTGCCAAACCATATATTCTTGTGGGCGACACACAGTGTCGCCGCTACAAATTTCGATGTGGTGGCGGAGGGGTTTGGGGTGGGGATCATAGCGGATTCGCCATACGACTGATAAGCCGCTTGACCACATCGTGCGCGTCGGTGGTCAAGCGGGATTCGGGCAGCAAGCCTGCGGGACGATAGCGCAGCATCCAGAGCAGGATGAGGCCAAAGCCGATGAAACGCACGTAATTGAATTCGATATCGGAGCCGCCCATGTTGAGCACGATGGCGCCAATCTGCGCAAAGCGATCCATGATGGCGATCAGCAGCGCGCCGAGCAAGGCGCCGCGACTATTGCCGATGCCGCCGAGCACGACCATGACCCAGACATCGAGGGTGAGATTGACGACAAAGTCGTTCGTGTTGACAAAGCCGGTATTCAGCGCGAATAAAACGCCACCGACGGCTGCTATCAACGAGCCGACCGCCATGATTTGGGCGCGCGCCAGCGATATGTTTTTGCCCAGCCCGCGCGTGACCTCCTCATTTTCGCGCAAGCCCTTCAGCATGCGGCCGAATGGCGAGTGATTCAGCCGTTGGCTGTAGAGGTAAGCCAGCAGCGCCAGCGCCAGCGAGAGCAGCATGAAAAGCAGGGCGCGTGATCGCGGATCGGCCACGAAAAAGAAGGGCTGCGCCACACCGGAGATGCCATTGTGCGAGCATATAAAGTCGTCAGCGCCGCGCACCAGGATGCGCACCGTCTCGCCGCCGACCAGCAGCACCAGCGCCAGGAACCACTCTTCCTTGAGGCGGAGGGTGACGTAAGAGACCGCGAAGCCGACGGCGCTGGCGATCACGGCAGCGAAAATCAGGGTCAAGCCAAAGTTGATGAACCCGGCCATCGGTTGGCTCGCCATAATTTCAGAGCGCAGCTGCAGCGCGCCGCCCATGGTCGGTCCGCAAGGGTGGATGGTTTCGGCGCCCGCCAGCAGCGGCAGCAGGCGCGTGTAAGTGATGCCGGCCGTGTACGCGCCTATGGAGATGAAAAGGGCTTTGCCGAAATTGGGCAAGCCGGCGACGCCGTATTCCAGATTGAGGCTGATCGACATGAGCGAGTAGATGCCGAAGAGCGTCAGTATGGAAATGGCGGTGGCGCCGATGTCGATGTTGATCATCGCCCCAGGTCTCCGGCGCGTCTGATGAGCTTGGTGAGACCCTGTGGGCGAAACAGCAGGACGACGATGATAATGATGAAGGGTATCGCCGGTTTGTAGGCGAGGTCGACGCCGTAATTTACGTTGAGAAAGAGTATGACCGTATTTTCCGAAAAGGCGACCACGTACGCGCCAAGAATGGTGCCGGAAAAGCTCGACAAGCCGCCGAGGATGGCAGCAGCAAAAACCGAGATGATCGCGCCCCAGCCCATCAAGGGGTGCACGGCCGTCTGCAAGCCCCAGAGCGCGCCCGCCACGCCCGCCAAGCCGCCAACAAGCAGCCAGGTGTAATTCTTGACGCGTTCGACCGGGATGCCAATGACGCGCGCCAAATTGATATTGTTGGCCAGCGCGCGCATTTCGCGCCCGAGCGGACTGCGGTTCAGCAGCAGCGTGAGGACGATGACCAATACCAGGCTCGTGGGAACTACCCAGGCGAACAAATTGCTCAGAATCAAGTAACCTTCGCGAAAAAGGACGCGCAGCGGTATGGCAATCCGTAGATCAAAGAGATTAAAGTAATCAGCCATCGTGAACAAGATATAGCGTATGATCAAACCGACGGCGAAGGAAGCCAGGATCAGCGTGTAGAAGGACACATCCCGTCCTTCCAGCGGCTTGAAAACGGCCAAATGGCTGATGAGAGCGGTTAACGCGCCGACGACGAAGGCGGCGATCATGATGACGAGGGGATTCAGCACCCCAGACAAGGAGACGATCAGCGCGGCGTAGGCGCCGGCAGTCACATACTCGGCGTGGGCGAAGTTTGGCAGTTTCATCACGCTGAAGGTCAGGGTGATGCCGAGCGCCATCAGCGCGTAGAGGCTGCCGATTTGAATCGTGTTGACGAGCGATGTCGTGAGCAGGGCAGGTGGCAAATTGTCCCCCATCCCCGACCGCCAGTGTCTACGCGGCGCGCGCCTTCCCCAGCGAGCTACGGAAGGGGAGCTAAAAGAAGCGGGACGCGATGAATTTTGCGGGCTGCCAACCCCTCCCCCCGGCCCCCTCCCCGATGCATCAGGGAGG
>WTGC01000173.1 GCA_011523705.1 Chloroflexota bacterium
GATGGACATCAACTGGCTGACCGTGCATGAAGAGGCGCTGCGCCTGAGCGACGGGCTGAGCGAGGCGGTCATCCAGCGCATGTTCGAGATGACGGGCGAACCCACAACCTGTCCCCACGGCGAGCCGATACCGGACGCGGCGGGGACGCTGCCGCCGGCCAGCGACGTCCTTCTGTCGCAAATCGGCGCCGGCGCCCGCATCCGCATCAGCCGGCTGATCACGCGCGAATCGGACCGCCTGCAATACATTGAGGCGCTTGGTCTGGTCCCCGATCAAGTCTGCGAGGTCATCCATATCGCGCCCTTTGACGGTCCCATGCAGCTGCGGCTGGGGCGGGAATTCCGCATCATCGGAAACAGCCTGGCGCAGTTGATTCGGGCGGAGGTGCTGGAGTAGTTTCGAGCCGTCGCGCTTTGAATATCTTGTTCCAACTCTTTCACAGCGATGAGCCCACAATTTGAGAATCTGGTGAGCCTGTCCGGTATAAGGCGCATGACTCGCTGTTCTACCCCCCCCATCCCCCGGCCCCTTCCCGTAGTGCAGTGTCTACGCGCACCCACAAGGCGGGACGGGGAGCTAGAGCTCGCGAGCACCTGATATATTAACTTACTTACCCACAGCGAGACGCAAGGTGTTTTACGCGGGCGGCCGCACAGTCGCGCGAGGGTCTACAAAATACGGGCGACTTGATAGGTCGCCCCTACAGTTTTGATGGCCATGCTTGCATAATGATATTTGCGAATCCACTAGTGGCGGCATTAGAGACAGCCATGAAAATCGGCGTACTGGCGCTGCAAGGCGCATTCATCGAGCATATCAAGATGCTGCGGCAGCTCGGCTTTGAAGCGGTCGAAGTGCGCTTGCCGCATCAACTCGACCGGCTGGACGGGCTGATCATCCCCGGCGGCGAAAGCACAACCATCGGCAAGCTCGCGAGCGAATATGGCTTGATCGCGCCTTTGCGCCGCTTCGCCCGGACGAGGCCGACCTGGGGCACCTGCGCCGGCATGATCTTCCTGGCGAAGGACATCGGCATTGATGAACAGCCGATCCTTGGCGCGATGGATATCACTGTCGATCGCAACGCCTTCGGGCGGCAGATCGACAGCTTCGAAACCGACCTCCAGATTGCCGGGCTGGCGGGCGCGCCCTTTCACGCCGTTTTCATTCGCGCGCCGGTCGTCACCGCTGTCGAGCCGGGCGTTGATGTGCTGGCGCGGCTGGACGATGGGCGCATCGTCGCCGTCCGCCAGGGGCGGCTGTTGGCGACCGCCTTCCATCCCGAATTAACCGACGATTTGCGCCTGCACGCGTCTTTTTGCGATATAGTAAAAGGGACGCTGGATTGAGTTCCTAAGGGAAGTGAGAACGCATGTCAGGCAATCCGCCAGGCGCCGGCGCCGGACCCGACAAGGACGCCGACGACGCGAAAATGGCGTCGCTCATCGAGATGATGATGCGTGACGCCCAAGCCAAATTGGAAGACATTGAAGAACCAACGCCGGACGACTTGGCGGCGCTGGAAGACCTCGACGACCTGCCCGAAATTGAGGCGCTGCCGGAAGCCGCCATCGACTTGCGATCTCTGCTGGCCGAGCCTGAAGAGCCGGAAATGGTTTCGCTGGAAACCCTGGACGATGTCGACGAGCCTCAAGCCAGCGCAGAGGACCTGGACGACGTCGAAGGGTTGCTGGAAGATGTGGAGACCTTGATTGAAGACTACATCGATATTGAACTCGAAGATGACGAACTCGAAGACGAAGGCTACGACCTCGACGACGAAGACATCAACAGCTACCACGATCTTTACGGCGATGACGATACGATCATCCCCTCTTTCCGCGAGGGCGAATTCGCCGAAGAAGAAGACGGCGATACCGATTACTACAATGAACTGCGCTGACCGCCCTCGGCGATGGATGGCATAATCCTCGCAGGCGGCGCTGGCACGCGCATGCGCCCCCTGACGCTCGACAAGCCCAAACCCCTATTGGAGCTGCGAGACAGATCGATCCTCGCCTGGTCGCTGAGGAGCCTTCACGGCGCCGTCGATCGCGTCCTCGTTGTCGTCCATCATTTGAAGGAACAGATCGCCGAATTCATGGCGGCGCAGGACATCTTCGCCGATTACCGGCTGGTTGAGCAGCTGCCGCAGCCGCTGGGCACCGGACACGCCCTGCTCTGCTGCCGCGATCAACTCGCCAGCGAAGGCTTTCTGGTGGTCAATGGCGACGATCTCTATTCGGCGGCCGCCCTGCGCAAGCTGAGCCGCGTGGATTTTGGCATTCTGTCGACCGCGCGCGATGACTATGAACGCTATGGCGTTGTCGTTTGCAACGAATCCGGGGGCTTTCTGCGCATTGATGAGAAACCGCCAGCGGGAACCTACACCGCGCCCGCGCCCTGCAACAGCGGCGCTTACAAATTCACCCGGGCGGTCTTCGATTACCAGCTCGCGAAGTCCGAGCGGGGTGAGTTTGAGATCACCGACTTCGTTACGGCGGCGGCGCGCGATCATGCGGTGGCGGTGGTGGAGTCGCCCTTCTGGCTGCCCATTGGCGACCCGGCGGCTCTGCGCGAGGCGCAGTCCGTCGATGTCGCGCGCTGGATACCGGAGGCGCCCAGCCGCTGACCGCGACAAGTCAATCATATCGAGGTCTTGCAGGGGCCAGCCATCGCCGCGCGTAGACACAGCGGGTCGGTCGCCAGAATCACCTTTATTTGGGCGGCGGGCGACTTGGTAAGTCGCCCCTGTTTACGTTGCGGTCGGCTTACCCCTCACCCCCCGGCCCCCTCTCCCACAAGGGGAGAGGGGGAGCTAGACCTTGCGAGTGCTTGATTCATCCTGTTTTTTGGTCACAACAATACGCAAGGTATTTTGCGTGGGCGGCGGCATTGGCGCGCGTGTGTCTACAAGTCTTGTCCACTACCAAAGTGAATCTGCGCGCGATTGGGTCTACCCCCCTCGGTCCCCCGGCGGTCAGTGTCTACGCGACCCATATCAACGGGGGGAAGGTTTTGCCGAGATCTGCATTCATTGGCGAATCCTCTGGCAGAATCCCCGAGTCTGTTGAGTTTAGCTCCCCTCCCCGATGTTTCGGGGTCGCGTAGACACAGACCCGTCGGGAGGGGCCGGGGGAGGGGTAGACTCATTGGGCATCAAGCAAAGCACAGTACCGGACAAGCTTTACATCGTCGTCGCGAGAGCCGCCCGTTGCTCCATTAGCGCGCCGTTGATTGTCATTCCCCAAAATGCGATACTTGGAAGCCACGGTAATATGTGAGAAAATAGTTTGTACTATTTTTCACAATAGCTGGGAATGCTCTTGCCGATGATCCGCATCACCTACTCCCAGGACCAGCAGCCGCTGGCCGAGCGCATCCGCGACGACTTGTCTGACAGTGTGCAGCTCACTTTGCCGCTTCTGATTGTGCTCGTGTCGCGCCAATCCAATGCCGACCCGCATGTGCAGGCTGAACTCGAAAAGGCGCGTTCGAAAGGCTTGCCCATCTTGCCCGTACTCTGCGAAGTCATCGCCCTGCCGCCGGCGCTGGCGGAGCAGAGGGCGCTGGATTTCAGCGGCGGCTACGATCGCGCGCGCTTGCTGCGGCGCCTGGCGCGCCTGACCAGGACGCCAATCGATGTTCGCCGCGCCAATCGACGCGCCCTGGTCACTATCGGAGGCATCGCCGCGCTCATGTTCGGGATCGCGCTCGTCGCCATCGCCAGCGGTTTCGTCGCCTTTCCCGTTGCCGAATACAACGAAGAAGCCACTTTTCAAGCGCAGTGGATTGGCGGCTTGATTGGCCAGACGCTGGAGCATGTGCAGCCGCGGACGACCGAAGACGCGCGCCATTTCCCGGCGACGCACGAATCGGCGCCCACACGGCTCTACTTTTACATCCGCGAGACCGCCACCGCGCTGCCGAAAGCCGGGGGAAGCTGATGCCGACAGCCGATGTGCTTGTCATTGGTTCCGGACCGGCCGGCATCAACGCCGCCTACGCCCTGCGCCAAGCCGGGCTCGATTATCGCGTCATTGACCGCTCGCATACGCTGGCGGTGACCTGGAACAGCCTCTATCCTTCGCTGCGCTTGAACACATCGCGCTTCTTCAGCGAATTGCCGGGCCGCAAATTCCCCCTGCATTGGGGCATCCACCCGACGGCCAAGCAGTATTACCGCTATCTAGTCGAATGGGTGGCGGACCAGCAGCTGCCTATCGAAAGCGGCATCGAGGTTTATCGCGTCGCCCCCCGTCGGGATGGACTTTGGCAGGTGGAAACCAGCGAAGGCATCGAAAGCTACCGCGCCGTCATCCCGGCGACCGGCGTCTATGATAATCCGCAGCTGCCCGATATCCCCGGCATGCAGCGCTTTGAGGGCGAGATCCTGCACTCGCGCGATTTCCGCCATCCCGACCAGGCGCGCGGGAAACGGACCCTGGTGGTGGGCAACGGACCCAGCGGCACCGATATCGCGGTGGCGGTCGGCAAGGTGGCGGCGGGCGGCTTCACCTGGCTCTCTATCCGCAGTGGCGTCGACCTGCGACCGCGCTATCCCTACGGCTTGCCGCGCCACGCCTGGATGATGCTGGGCGAGCGCTTGCCGGAGCGCGCCTGCGTCTGGCTGCAGCGGAAGACGGGCGCGGTCAAGTACAACGCCGGGGACTTCGGCGTATGGGAAGCGCCGCCCCGAACTGGCGCCGGCACCGGCTATCGAGGACCCGAGCTGCTGAATGCGCTGCGGCAGGGGCAGGTTGTGCCAGCGCGGCATCCCGTCCGCTTTGGCGCACGCGCTGTTACGCTGGCCGACGGGACCACGATCGAGCTTGATCTGGTGATCATGGCCACCGGTTTCTTGCCCGTCCTGCACCAGTACCTCGATATTGATATGCAGTACAGCACTGAGATGTTTTATCCGGAAACAAGCTGCGATTGGGATATCGGACCCAACGGCATCCGCGGTTGGCCCCTGCGCGATGTCAGCGAGCATCCCAACGGACGCGGGGTGTTGGGGCAGGAGGGGCTGTATCTGGTGGGCGTCTTCTACAAGGGGCGCGGCGCCTTCTACAATATGCGCGTCGAAGCGGAAATCGCCGCCGAGCAGATCAAAGCCTATCTGGCGCAGCGCCGGTTTTTGGCTCGGGCCGCCTGATTTCGCGTCATGCGCCGCAGCCTCCTCCGCCTGACCGCTCTGATATTGATAGCCACCCTGATACTGATGCTGCTGCGCTACTTGCTGGCGCTTCTGCTGCCCGCGCCGGTCGTCGCTTATATGACGCTGGAGACGGGCTTGCCCGTCGTCATCGTACAAGATCTGCATCACCGGCTGAAAGAGCGGCTGGATTTCGATTTCTTCACCGATCCGTCTTTTTCTCCCGATGGCGCGCGCCTAGCGCTGACCGCGTATCTCAACTTCGGCAGCGATATCGTCACCTATGATCTCACCAGCGGGCGTACGCGGCGGCTGACGGCTTCCGTCGCCATCGCCGAATCTCCCGCCTGGTCGCCCGATGGCGGCTGGATCGCCTACGCCAGCAATCGCGAAGGCGACAACAATATCTATATCGTCCGGCCCGATGGGAGCGATCAGCGGCGCGTCACGACACATCAAGCCGGCGACCGTCAGCCAGCTTGGTCGCCCGAGGGCGCGTCCATCGCCTTCACCTCGAACCGCGGCGGCGGCTGGAACCTTTACCGCGTCGACCTGGCTTCCAACGAGGTTCGGCAATTGACGGACCATGGCGCGCCCGATACCTCGCCCGATTGGTCGCCGGATGGGAAGCGGATCGTCTTCGCCTCCGGGCGAGACGGCGCCTCGGCCATCTATCTGCTTGAGCTGGCGACCCTGGAAGTCTCGCCGCTGGTGGTGGAATCGCGCTATGACAGCTTGCCCAAGTGGCGGCCCGATGGCGGCGCCGTCAGCTTCGCCCGCTCGGTCGATGGCGTATCGCGCATCATGCTCGTTGATGTGGCGACCGGCGCATTGAGCCGGCTGGACCTGCGCGAGGTCAGCGCCGATTCGCTTGCTTGGGCGCGGGGGTGATTATTTCACCACAGAGGCACAGAGGACACAGAGGCTTTCGCCATAGCATAAAATGTAGGGCTTGTCCGACACTAGGCGATTGACTCGCATTTTTGCCCCCCATCCCCCGGCCCTTTGGTTCCCCCCGCAAATCCCCCCCGTTTGTCGGGGGGCGTCCCACAAGGAGGGAAGGGGAGCTAATGGCACAGGCATCTGCGAAAAAAGCCCCTCCCTCTTTATGCGCCGCGTCGACACAAGCGGTCGGGGAGGGGATTGGGTTGGGGTTTTAAGCCGTAAATAGCGCTGAAAACTGCGCATTTACACGCAATGGGGCAAGCCTTGTAGGGGCGACCCATTGGGTCGCCCGTATGCAATCAGAGGCGTCACTTAATCGTCGGCCTATGTTGTCGTCAACCACTCCTTCGGCTGCTCCTTGACCAGATAGATGCCCGGGATCGACAGGAATGTCACCGCGAATTTGACCAG
This sequence comes from Chloroflexota bacterium, assembly GCA_011523705.1. GTDB lineage: Bacteria > Chloroflexota > Anaerolineae > Aggregatilineales > Phototrophicaceae > UBA6055. The sequence goes on from WTGC01000173.1 coordinate 6,516, forward strand.
GATATTCTACAGGAACAAGCTCAGCATCACCTCGGTCGGCAAGACGCCCCAGAAAGCCAGCACGGTGAAGAGCGCGGTATCGACCGGCACACTGACGGCATTGCTGGCCAGCACTCGTCCCCATTGCCAGCGCTGAGCGAAGCGCCGCACCCAGACCTCGTACATCTCGGTGTCGATCAGCTCGGAGATGACCTCGGCGACAATTGAAGCGATGGTGATGCGAAAGACCGGCGCCAATACCATACCAAATTCGGCTTGCTCGCCCACGGCCAGGTCGGCCGGCAATTCCGCCACCAGCCAAAACAGCATTGCCATGAACAGATTGATGGCGGCCGAGGCGAAGATGAGGATGCGCGCGATGCCCGCGGTCGACACCTTATGCACCAGGTCGCGCAGGGTGAAGGTGATGGGATAAATCAGCGTGCCGCCGCTGATGCTCAAGCCGGCGATGGACAAGATGCGCAGCGCGGTAATATCAGCCAGCATCTGCGCCGCGACGTACATGACGGCGACGACAACCAGGACCTGCAACGATCGCATGGGCATACGAACTCCTTTGACGCAGCCAGAACCGGCGGAAGGTTATCAGAATGATAGGGAATGAATCAACAACGAAACCGCCGCACCAAATGGGCGATGTGGCGGCTCGCGTCGATAGAGTGAGGTAACAGGTATCGCGCGCCAGGTCACTTGTTCTTCGCGCGGGCGAATGAGGGCGGGTCGGTGTGACGGATTTCCGCGATATGGATCCAATCTTCCGAATGCTCCTCGACCAGGTAGATGCCCGGAATCGAGATGAAGCCGAAGACCAGCCGCACGATCGTCGTGCCCCAGAAGAAATCCCACAGCATATCGCCCGACATGCTCCCCAAAAAGGCAATCAGCAGGAATAGGATGCGATCCAGCGGGATGCCGATCAGGTTGCTGACCAGCACGCGCCCCCACTGATGCTCGCCGCCGAAGCGATCCACCCAGCGGGTATACACCTCGGTGTCCACCAGCTGCGACAAGACCGAGGCGACCACCGCCGCCAGCAAAAAGCGCCATTCGGGCGTGAGCAGCTGGCCGATAGCCACGCTTTCCTCAGGTGTCATTTCCGGCGGCAAGCTCGAGATGATAGCGAAGAAGGCTTGCACGATGAGGTAGATGACGGCGGCGGCGATGATCAGCGTGCGCGCCACATGGGGTCCAGCGAGCTTGTGCGCCATATCGCGCAGTGTGAAGGTCAAGGGATAGGCGATGGAAAACGCGCTGACACCGTAGCCGAACAGCACCAAATCGCGCAGATTGGAGATATCGGCGACCATCTGCGCCGCGACGTAGGCGACGCTGACTAGTATCAAAACATGCAGATTTCGAATGGACATTATTTCCCCCGTAAAGTCCCCGGCATATTTTTCATCTTACCGGAATTCTGATACAGGACGCAAGCAACAGTCTCGCCACGACGTGCCAGGGTCCATCCTGGATTGAAGGCGCCGAGGTCAGCTAATTTCAATACTGGCTATGTTATCGCTGTGTTTCCCAAGTAAAACCAAGTTTGTGATGCGAAAACTGAAAAGCTATCGTTAGAAAATCGGGCGAGCCGCCGGCTCGCCCCTACAATCATCCGATTTTTTTGGATTTCTTCTATGCTGCAATCATTCTCATCACTTACTTGAAACGACGTCTGTTCCTCTATGGTGAGCTTAACTATCGCTTTCGCCATTGGGCGTTGCCTGCTGCTGATATTGCCGCTCGCGCTCGAGGATGGCTCGCTTGCGTTCGATTCCCCAGCGGTAGCCGCCGAGGCGCTTGTCCGCCCGGATGATGCGATGGCAAGGGATGACGAGGGCGACCGGATTGCGAGCGCAGGCATTGGCGACGGCGCGGCTGGCGGTCGGCTGGCCGATGGCGGCGGCGACCTCGCTGTAGCTGCGCGTCTCGCCCACGGGGATCGCTTGCAGTTCGCCCCAGACCTTCAGCTGAAAGGCGGTCGCGCGCAAATCCAGCGGCAGATTCAGATTCGGCTGCCAGCCTTCGAGATAAGCGATGATCCGCTGGACCCAATAGCCGACGCCCTCATCATCCGGGATGCGCTCGGCGCGGTCGAATTCAGCCTCCAGATCGGCGGTGAGCGTCGCGGGACCATCGCCCAGGCTCAGCTTGCAGATGCCGCGTTCGGTGACCGCGACCAGCAGAAAACCCAGCGGGCAAGGCACTGCGCTGTAGAAGATCGTCATGCCGGCGCCGCCCTTGCGATAAGCCGAAGGCGTCATGCCGAGCTTGGCGTCGCTTTGTTCATAGAGCCGGCTCGATGAGCTGTAGCCGGCGTCGAAAATAGCATCGGTGATGCGCTCGCCACCACGGATATTGGCCTTGAAATTCTCCAGGCGCAGATTGGCGCCGTATTCGCGGGGGGATATGCCGGTCGCTCGCTTGAAGATTCGCTGCAAATGATAGGGACTGATGTGGAAGCGCGCCCCCAACTCCGGCAGGCTCACAGACTGCGGATGGCGCTCCCGCAGAAAGCGGCAGACATCGGCCACCAGTTCCGCCTGGTTCTCGCTCGAATTATCCCTGATCATGCCCAATCCCTCGGTCGGTAAGCACTATGCAAATCATAAACGGAATAAGGTCCGTAAACACTCTGATTCTTGCGGAAACGCGAGGGCCACAAGCCGGGCGGAATATCATGACCATATTTCCCGCCGCGGAAAGGGAGTCAACGACAAACTAAATCTCAACGAGAGAATAACACGCGATGTTGCCAGCCAGCCGGAGCGCGGGCGGATGGCGCCGCCTATTCCGGGTTTAAGACGCGCTCAATGGAATCCACCAGAATCACAGACTTGCCGGGGTCGACGACGCCGTCAAAGAGATGCGCGGATAATTTCTCGTAAATCGCGTTCATTCCCAGGATGTAAATGTGACCCTGGCGCGGGTGTGGACTGCGGTGGATGGCGTTGAACTGCCGCAGCGCGCCCTTTGGCGCCGTATTGGTTTCGCGCAAATCCAGCAGAATTGGCACCGAATAGTCGACTGACTTGATCATCCGATACCAAGCCTTGCGCGCTTCAATGAACTGATCCAGAGACCATGGGTCCTGAAAGCGACTCTCGATGAATGCTTTGGAGCGGTCATTCCACTTGACTGTAATGGGCATAGTGATTCTCGACAGTCATACTTCAGGTCAATGTCAAGAGCGGCCAATCCCTTTCATTCTATGTATAGCATATCACGGGAGTAGCGATTCACAAATTCCATACAAATGAATATCAAACGCTAGCGAGGTTCGGGAGGGCTCGGCGACGCTGGACAGCAGAGCCGGATATGGGAAACGGATTGCCGGCGCTGGCGCGAGCCAGGCTGCCAGGCGAATAAGCAAATGAACTGGAACAGTATCGTCTATGCGCGGCGGCAAACACCGCCGAATTTTATTTCGAGCCGCCGGCGGCGCTGAGATTGCCGTCTTCACCCCAGGGGCGGACGAATTGCTCCGGCTCGACGCCCAAAGCGTCGGCGACCCGATTGATGTAATTGAAGAAGCCGATAATCTGAGTCGCGTCATGAATGGCGACATCATCCAGGCCAGCCGCTCGCAGCCGCGCCACATCTAGCTCGCCCATCTCGGTCGGCGCGCGCGTCAGTTTCTCGGCGTAGGCGCATAAGGCCTGATCGACATCGCTCAACGGCGCCGCCCGCCAATCACGCGCAATGGCGTCGACAAAGGCGTCTGCCGCTTCATCATCGGCAAAACCAGCGACCTCGGCACGGAGGTCATGGGCATGCGAGCGAATTCAGTAGACGCAGTGGTTGGCTTTGCTGACCACGACGGCGAGCATCTCGCGCTGCGCTCGCGTTAGGGGCGAGTCGGCGAACATGGTCGCGCCATACATTTCCATTGCCGACTTCATCACGCGCCCATTGAGCGACATGATCTGCACGATATTCCAAACGCGTCCGGCGCGCGCGACCGCTTTCTCCAGCTCTTTCTTGAGCAGCCCTGTGGCTTGGTCGATGGTGATCTGTTTGATGTAGGGCATGGGCCGAAACCTCGCAGAATAGCGAGCACGTAGAAGGGTTTCACCACAGAGGCACAGAGTGCACAGAGAATATCACTTCCGCAGCCGCGGATCCAGCGCATCGCGCAAGCCATCGCCGATGAAGTTGACGCAGAGCACCGTCAGCGAAATCAGCAGGCCCGGCCAGAAGACCAGCGTCCAGGTGATGGTCAGGTAATCTTTGCCATCAAAGAGCAGGCGCCCCCAAGTGGGAAAGTCGGGCGGAAAGCCCAAGCCGAGGAAGGACAGCGCCGATTCGGTAATGATGGCGCTGGCGATGCTGAAGGTGGCGGCGACGATGACCGGGCTCATCACGTTGGGCAGGATATGGCTGGCGAGTATGCGACCGTCGCGCGAGCCGACGGCGGTGGCCGCGGTGATGAATTCGCGCGATTTCACCGTCAGCACTTCGCCCCGCACCAGCCGCGCCGTCGGCATCCATTGCAAGCCGCCGATGACGGAGACCATCAAGATGAAGACGCCGCCTTCAACGCCGAAAGCGCCTTTCAGCGGCTCGCGGAAGAGCATCATCAGCACCAGCAGAAGCGGAAGCTGCGGCAGAGCGATGAAGATATCGGTCATGCGCATCAGCGGATTGTCCAGCCGGCGGAAATAGCCGGAAGCCAAGCCGATGACGGTGCCGATGGTGATCGACACCAGCATGGCCGAGATGCCAATCATGAGCGAGACGCGCCCGCCCTGCAGCGCGCGCGCCAGCGTATCCCGCCCCAAGCTGTCCGTGCCCCAGGGATGTTGCGGCGATGCAACCTGATACGCAGCCACGATGTCGATGTATTCGGGGTCAAGCGTCCAAACCAGCGGACCAAAGAGAACGCCGAGAATGATCACCGCCAGCACAGCGATGGCGATCATCGCCAGCTTGTGCTTGCGAAATTGATTCCAGGCGTCGCCGACAAAGGTGCGCGCCTGCAATTGTTCAACCGCCTCCAGATTCTTCGCTTTCGTCGTCGCGCTGTCTTTCAATATGACTAGCGTGGCGGCCGCGTGATCATGCAAGCCTTTTCGACGCTTGTCGAAGAGAAGCCAGATTGCCCCTAGCAAGCCGGACGTAATCCAATAAATGATTTCGCGACCGACTATATCGCCAACACTGAGGGGGTTTCCGTTGTCCTTCACCACTCGAATGTCGAGGAGCCTTTTGCCTGGGGTTTGCCCGTCCATCCGGATCATGAAGATGATCGGGTAGAGCAGCACTACGGCTAACATTAAACCAAGCATCAATACGCTAGAACTCGTCATAGCGCCTGCAAAGATGATAAAGAGCGGGATAGCGATGATGACTTGAAAAACACTATCAATCATTCTTGCCGCAAAACGACTGTCGCGCGGCGCCAACTCCCACGACCTCATGTCAGCCTCGGTGAGCGCCTGTCGCTGACCCTTGCCATCCTGGTTCCTAGCGCCCGAGTTCGTTGCCCGTTCTTTTGCCATGTCGGTACTCCGTCTTCAATACTCGCCGAGCGGCTAGGTGTAGGTGACCCGCGGATCGAGAATGCCGTAGAGGACATCGGCGACGATGTTGAACAGCACCACCAGCACGGCGAAGATGAAGGTGACCGTCTGCACCGTTGGCAAGTCCCCGCCCTGGATGGCGATGATCAAGTATTGGCCGATGCCGTTGACGCGGAAGATCTGCTCGGTGATGAGCGCGCCGGCGAAGATGCCGGGGATGCCCAGCGCAATTAGGGTGACCACCGGGATTAAGCTGTTGCGCACTACATGGCGACCCACGACCACGCGTTCGGTCAAGCCTTTCGAGCGCGCCGTGCGGATGAAATCTTGCTGCAAATTCTCCAGCGTCGACGCCCGGGTATAGCGGCTCATCTGCGCCGTTGTGTACAAGGTCAGCACAGTCACGGGCATGATCATCTGCGCCAGCTGCTTCTTCAAGGTCGCTATGTCAGTGACCACAAGCGTGGTGTCATACACCGATGGGAACCACTTCAGATTGACGCTGAAGACGATGATAAACATCAAGCCGGTGAAGAAGGTCGGCACCGAGAAGCCCACCATCATCAGAAATGTGCCGACCTGGTCGAATATGGAATACTGCCGATAAGCCGAATAAATGCCGACTGGCACCGCGATCAAGACACCGAGAATGTAAGACGAGCCTACCACCCACAGCGTCTGCGGCAGGCGCTCGGCGATGATGTCGATCACCGGTCCACGCGTTGCCCAGGAGATGACGCGCGTTCGGTCTTCAGAGCCGGGGAACTTGATGTCGGTGATTGACTCGATGAAGTTCAGCGGCTCGGCGATGAAGAATTGATTCAGCCACTTGACATATTTGACGGCGAAGGGAGCGTCGGCGCCGAGCGCTTCGCGGATCTTCGCCCGCACTTCAGGTGGAATGGTTAAGGGGAGGTTGCCGGTGGGGTCGCTGGGGGATAATTCGAGGATGGCAAAAATAATAAAACTAATGACGAGTATCGTTGGAATGGCGGTCAGGAGCCTTCGTACGATGTATTTGCCCATGGGATTGCCTCCGCCGCCAAGGTATTGGCTTGCTATGGTTTGGCGTATGCTGCCGCGTCGCCTGAATCTACCGGCTGTTTGGTAGGGGCGACCCGGCGGGTCGCCCGAATTTGCTCTTAACCAACATAATAGGCGTCCTCGCGCCATCGCATTGGATTCGTGGCGATATACTCACGAGCGCGCGTCAGAACTTCCCGTGTGCGAATTATGCTCTCATAGTAGTTTCGCTGCCAAATTGGATAATTTGGAGGGTTTGGCAAGCGACTGATGCGTTTGCTAACAATGGATTTGAACTGCCCTACAATCGCGCCGAGCGACCCCGATTGGAGCGTCGTAGACTTGGACGCCTCATTCACTTGAAGAGCTTGCTCTTGATCGTCATGCATTATGAGGATTCCATGGATGTGGTTAGGCATTAGCGCGAATAGGTCCAGCTCAACGTTGGGGCGAATGATTTCCGCCCGCAGCCATTCTTCTTCTACAATCCGTCCCCATTCATTTGCGAGCATCAAGTCATTCACGACAGTGCCGAACATACATTGTTTCAGATGTGTACAGACAGTAACAAAAAAGACACCGTTTGCTCCATAATTGTATTCGGGCAGGCGAAGGCTCCTGCGTCGCTGCATTTGATTTCCCTTTATGGGGCGACCCACCGGGTCGCCCCTACCACATGTTAGGCGATTTTGTATTTCGCCCCAACCAGGATGAGGTCGATTCGCAACGTCATCCCACAGATTCGTGGCTTGCAGAGGAGCGCCTCAAGCTGCCGACACGCCCCTCTAATTCAATGAACATCCAGCGACCACGCTACATGCGCGTCCAATCGGCGATGTTCCAGAGCTCGGAATCCCAGGCGTTCATGTCGACGCCGCTAATCGAGTTGGCATGAGCGGAAACGCTGGCGCGGAAAACGAGCGGAATCATGACGCCGTTCTGAACCAGCATATCGTTCATTTGAATCGTCAGCGCGATGCGGCCCTCGGCCGAGGCGGTTGAGGCCATCTCGTCCAGGAGCGCGTCGAATTCTTCGCTGTACCAGCGCGGCACGTTGGAGCCGCCCCATTTGTTCCAGGGACCGGGGATCTCGGTTGTACGCCAGTTGCCCAGATAGGGTTCCATATCGGTGCCATTGGAGCCGTTGGTGTACATCTCGATATCGGTGTAGAACTTGGCGTAGGTATCGGGGCTGGCGACATCGCCGCCGAAGAAGACCGACGCGCTGATGTTTCGCAGCTCGGTCTCAATGCCGATTTCACCCCACCATTGCTTGATCAGCGCCTGCGTGTTCTGGCGCACGGCGTTGGTCGAGGTCTGGTAAGAGACCATCAGCGGAATGCCCATATACTCGCGAATACCGTCGCCGTCGCTGTCCGTGATCCCGGCTTCGTCCAGCAGGGCGTTGGCGCCATCAATGTCTTGCGTCAAGCAAGCGTCATTATTGGGCGAGGCAACCGCGGGCGGACCGGCGATCACATTGCAAGTGGCGACGCCGCCAGGTCCGTAGAGCTGCTCGGCAATTGTGTTGCGGTCGATCGCCATGGACATCGCCTGCCAGATAGCCGGCACATGCAGGAAGGGATGGGCATTGGCGTTGTCCGCCATCCAAACGGAGCGCGTTTCCAAATCCAGCATGGGATCGGGATTGGTCTGATTCACCATCAGCCGCTCGACATTGTTGGCGAAACCGGCGATGACTGTGCCATTGCCAGCCGCTTCCATCGCGGACAAGACCGCTGGCGAAATCTGCAGGTTCCAGGCGTAATCCGCTTCACCAGTCTCCAGCACCGCGCGCGCGGCCGATTCGGCATCGCCGCCGCCCTTGAAGACCTGACGGCTGAAAGCGGGCTTGCCCTCTTCGCGGAAGTTGGAATTCGCGGTGTAGGTGACGACATCATTGACGCGGAATTCTTCCACCACGAAGGGACCAGTGCCAATGGGACCGAAATTCTCTTCCGAGCATTCCAGCGACGCGGCGCCGATGCAATCTTCAAACTGCGCCTTCTGAATGATGGGCGTTAGAAAACCGACAAAGGGTCCGTATGGGAAGGGCTTGGGACCAGTGAAGGTGATCTTGACGGTCCGGTCGTCCAGCGCTTCGATCGTATCCACGCCGTCGAATTGGCTGAGGACCGTGCAGCCCGTTTGCGGATGCAGGCAGAATTCGCCGCTGAAGACGACATCGTCGGCGGTCAGAGGCGTCCCATCGGACCAGAGGATGCCCTCGGAGAGCGTCCAGGTGATGGTAGTCAAATCTTCGGAAACACCGCCGTTTTCAACAGTCGGAATCTCGTCAACCAGCCATGGCACCATTTCGCCGTCTGGGTTGTAGCGCGCCAATGGCTCCAGGACGGAGGCGGCCGCTTCAAACTCTTTCGTGCCGGTCCCGAGATAGGGGTTCATCTGAGACGCCGCCTGCCAAAACAGAATGGTGACGGTGTCTTCGCTTTGGGCTACGGAGAGCCCGCCGAATGACGAGATCGCCATAACCACGATCAATAGAAGTGTTATCTTGGTTTTCATGCTTGCCTCGCAGAAACTGATGAATTGTCAGAGATTGTGCAGCGCAATTATACCGAATAATGATTCGATTTCGCAAATCACATTTGTCGGCGGTGTAGCACGACTGCGCAAACAAAAAAGAGGCGCGCCGGAGCGCACCTCTCAAACTTGCTCGGAGAGATTGGAGCAGCCTACATATCGGCGCGGTGCCAGTCCTCAATATTCCACATCTCGGAATCCCAGCCGTTGATGTCCACGCCACCCAGTGAATTGGCGTAAGCGGAGGAAGCCGAGGAACGGTATACCAGCGGAATCAGCGCGTATTCCTGGACCAGGATGTCGTTCAAGCGAATGATGACAGCCGCACGCGCTTCTTGCCCGGCGGTCTGGCTCAATTCGTCAAGAGCGGCATCATAGTCCGCACTGCACAAGCGAATGATGTTGGAGCCGGTCCAGTTGTTATCTGGTCTAGGCGCCTGTCCACAGCGATTGTTGGAAAGCAGGCTTTCCATATCGGGGGACGACGAACCGGTGGTGTACATCTCCACATCAGAGAAGAACTTCTGATAAGTGTCGGGGCTGGCCGGGTCGCCGCCGAAGAAGACGCCAGCGTCGATATTTCTCAGCTCGGTCTCGATGCCGATTTCGCCCCACCACTGCTTGATCAGCGCTTGGGTGTTTTGGCGCACGGCGTTGGTGCTGGTCTGATACTGGATGCGCAACTCGTGTCCATCGTACTCGCGGATGCCATCACCGTTGGTATCGACGACGCCGGCTTCGTCCAGAAGCGCGTTGGCGCCAGCGATGTCTTGATCGCATGTGTTATTGGGAGAGACATTGGAGGCCGGTGAATTGATGAAATTGCAGGTCGCTTTCCCTGAACGGCCATAGAGCTGCGTGGCGATGATGTTGCGGTCGATCGCCATCGACATCGCCTGGCGGATAGCCATGTTCTGGAGGAAAGGATGCGGGTTCGAGCCATCTTCCATCCAAACGGAACGATTGGGACTATCGGGGCTGGGATCGGTGCCGTTGATCCAAATGGTTTCTATCGCTTGCCCGTAGGCTACCACCACTTGGCCATTGCCAGCCGCTTCCATCGAATCCAAAACCGCCGGTGAAATCTGCAGGTTCCAGGCGTAATCGGCTTCGCCCGTTTCCAATACGGCGCGCGCGGCCGATTCGGCATCGCCGCCGCCTTTGAAGACGACACGATCAAAGAAGGGCTTGCCCATATCAGCATCGCGGTAATTCTCGTTGCGGACGTAAGTGACGACATCGTTGGGGCGGAAATCCTCCACAACGAAGGGTCCCGTGCCAATCGGGGCGAAGTTCTGCTCGCTGCAAGCCGACATCTGCGCGCCCAGGCAATCGCCAAATTGCGCTTTCTGTAAGATGGGCTGAATATGCGAAACGAAGGGGCGGAATGGATTCGGCTTAGGCGCGTCAAAGGTCACAGTGACCTGGTGCATGCCCATGGCTTCGACGCTGACCACACCAACAAACTCATCGCCCTGGACGCAGCCCGCTTCGGGATGGGTGCAGTATTCCCAGGTGAAGACGACATCATCGGCGGTGAAAGGCGAGCCATCTGACCACACGATGTCATCACGCAGGTTCCAGGTAATGGAAGTGAGGTCTTCGCTGATGCCGCCATTTTCCAGAGTGGGAACCTCGGTCGCCAATAGGAGATTCAAGGAGCCATCCGGCGACCAGTTCGCCAGCGGTTCCAAAACGATAGCCGAGGCATCAATATCTTTTGTGCCGCCGGAGAGATACGGGTTCAGAATCGAACTGGCTTGCCAATACAAAATCGAGACTTCATTCATGTCTTGGGCTATAGCGGGCGCCCCAAAAGAGGCAAGCGCCATAACCACAATGAATAAGACGGTAAGTGTGCTTTTCATGCGTTTCCTCGCTGATAGATTGAATACTCGACAGATGTGCAGCGTCGTAATTATACCCGTCCCCAACGCGATTTGACAACACTAATCAAATTCGCAGTAGATAACCGCGTTTTGCCCGCCCTTTGTGGCAAGCGCCGCCATCGCGGCAAGGGTCAGCTCTCCAAGTGAGGCCGCCGCAGCAGATTGATGAGGATGGCCAGGATGACCTTGATCATGTAATAAACCGAGCGCAGGGGCGTAATCGACGAGTCGCCGTGCTGGCGCGGGATCATGCGAACCGGCGCTTCCACCTGGCGCAAGCCGCTGCGATGCAGCATCACGATCGCTTCCGGTTCGGGATAATCATGGGGATAGGCGCCAGCGAATAGCTTGATGGCGCCCCGATTAAACGCGGAGCAGCCGGAGGTGGGATCGGTGACGCGCTGGCCGATAATGGTGGAAAGCAATCGCGCCAGAATCGCGCTGCCCAGCCGCCGCATCAATGGCGTGCCGTAATCGCCTCGTTCGTCAATAAAGCGCGAGCCAATCACGACATCCGCATCGTCCGCAGCCAGGCGAGCGAGCAGTACGCTGTTGTTTTCGGGCGCGTGCTGGCCATCGCCATCGTTGCGCAAGACGATGTCGTAGTCATTTGCCAGCGCGAACTGAAAACCAGCCTGCACCGCCGCGCCGATCCCAAGATTGTAGGGCAGTTCCAGCACTTGCGCGCCCGACCGCCGCGCTTCCGCTGTTGTATCGTCGCTCGAGCCATCGTTGACGACCAGCAGTTCCGCGCCCGGCAGCTGTTCGCGAATGCCGCGCAAGGTGCGCGCGATGCTGCGGCCTTCATTTAGCGCCGGCAATATCACCAGGATGCGCGCGTCATTCATCGGACGAACCTTCCTCGAGGGCGGCGCGCCCAATGAAGGTCGGATCGCAGTCGGGAATGATCGCTTCGATATCGGCGGCGAACCGCGGTGGAACGCTCGCCCGCGCCAGCCGCAGACCGGGCTCCAGATAGGACATGGCGCGCGTGCAATTGCCGAGCAGTATCTGCGAATATCCGGCCCAGTAATAGTGCTGCGGATTCACGCTGCCCAATTCGATCGCCCTTCCAAATGAAGCGGCGGCCGCTTCAATCGAGCCGAGCCTTTCCTGCGCTCTTCCAAGCATGAAGTGACAATGGAGATAACTCGGATTCAGGTCGACGCAATCTTGCAGATGGCGCATCGCCTGGGCGGGATTGCCTTCAAAGCTGACCGCGATCTCGCCCAGGCGAAAGAGAGCGTGCGGATTATAGGGATCGGCGTCGACGACCTGCTGCAAGAATTCTTGCGCCGTTCCGTAGTTGCCAAGATCCTTTTCGATGATGGCGATATCGATGGCGATGAATCCCATGTTGTCAGCCAAGCCGTAGGCGGTCTTGAAGTCGTCCAGGGCGCCGGCGAAGTCATTCCGGTTCCATTTGACCAGGCCGCGCGCGCGAATGCCTTCGGCGCTATCGGGCGCAGCGTCCAGCAAATCCGCCAGCAGCAACTCAGATCGCTCCGACTGCCCCAGGCTGCTGTAGACTTCGGCCAGATAGGCGTTTGCGCGGCGGTTTTCGGGGTCCAGTTCGAGCGCGTGCAGCGCCTTGGCCAGCGCCTCAGTTGCGCGATTGTCCCAATCGAGCGCCCAGGCATAAATCGCCCAAGCCTCCGCGTCAAATGGATCGGCGTTGACGGCGCGCGCGCCATATTCGACTGCCTCGGCATAGCGGCTCGCGTTAATCAAGCCCAGGGCGATGCGGCGATACACTTCGACCGAATTCGGCATCGATTCTGCGATGTCAACATACAGGTCGGTGGCTTCGTCGAGCGCGCCGCCGAGCCAATAGTTGTTGGCTTCGACCAGACTATTGCGCGGGTCCGTCGTCGGCGTTGGCTCGGGAACAGCCATGGTGGCCGCGGTATCTTCGAGTTGGCCGATGAAGTCGTAAAGCGCGTTCTGCACGATGGGCGCCAGCGTATTTCGATTGAGCACGATGCCGATGCCAGCGGCGATCAAAGCCAGCATCAGCAGATAAAAGCTGAGCCGGCGACAGCCGATGATGCTGCGCCGCTGCACCCCTTGATATTTCTTCGGCGTCCGGATTTGCATGCGTGGACACCCCCACCCTAAATCCCTCCCCCATAAAGAGGGAGGGACTTTGACCGCGATTGCTCAGATCGGGACCAGATCGAGAAAGGCGCCTAAATCCGCCAGCAGGTAGTCCGGATTGGCGGCGATCAATTGATCACGCGTCACGTAGCCGGTGCAGACGGCGACCGCGACCGCGTCGATGGCGCGCGCCGCCTGAATATCGTCGGGCGTATCGCCGATGACGAAAACATCGCCCCCAGCGATCGCGCCGCCCGACAGGTCCCGCGCCCGTTGCAGCGCCAGCCGCGTCAGATCAGCGCGCGCCGCCGATTCATTGCCGAAAGCGCCGATCGGGAACCATGCCGGATCGAAGCCGGCCAGCTCCAGCTTGATCGCCGCCGTCTTCGAGGTATTGCCTGTGACCAAGCCGACCAGCGAGTCGTCGCGCTGGCGCAGCGCGGCGACCAACTCCAGCGCGTGGGGGATAGCTTCGGCCGGGTAGCACTCCCTTATCGCGCGCATGTGCCGCGCCATGACCGTCTCGTAATTCGGCATCGCCCGCCCGACATCCGTCGATGAAATACCGTAGGGCGCCAGCAATTCGGCGACGATGCGCCAATCGGTCTTGCCGCCGAAGACATGATTGTCGAGGTCGCCGGTCCTGCCGAAGCACTCGAGCATAGCCAGGCGCTTGGCTTCGCGGCCGATGCCGCGGCTGATGAGCAGCGTGCCGTCTATGTCGAAGAGGACGAGTTTCAAGTCCCCCACCCCCTAACCCTATGTGAATTCTGTAGCGCAGCCAACCCCACCCCCCGGCCCCCTCGCCGACGAGTCAGGGAGGGGGAGCTAAAGGCAGAGGTACGCACTGCATTTTGCTTGGGAGGCTGCGGTGCAGCGCGTGTGTCTACAGCATTCGCCATGATTGCTATTCCGCGCCCTCGATGACGACGAAGGAGGCTTGCGCCGCGCCCTCGCGCACTTTGATCGCCGCCTGGTATTCATCGGAGTTATACATGCGCTGCGCCGCCTCGACGCTGTCGAACTTGAGCAGGACGATGCGTTCGGGCTGGTCGGGTCCTTCGAGGATGACCTTGTCGCCGCCGCGAATGAGGAAGCTGCCGCCGTATTTCTCGGCGATGGCGGGCGTCAACTTCATGTATTCGCGGTACTGCTCCATATCGGTGACGTTGGCGCGGACCAAGAGGTAGGCGGGCATGGTTCACTCCTTTGGTGGGCATGCGTTCGCCCCATCATAACGCGTATCGCCGTATTGAAGTAGGGGTGGCGGTCGCCCCCACCCTAAATCCCTCCCCCAAAATGAGGGAGGGACTTTGACTC
>WTGC01000148.1 GCA_011523705.1 Chloroflexota bacterium
AACCCCTTGCTAAACGTGAACAGCTTGCGGGCCGCGTTGTAGTCGTGCGCATTCGACCCGGTCACCTGCACGCCGCCAACTTGCGTGACGTATTTCGTCACATATTGCGCCACGTCCCGGACCCCCTTGCCCCGCAACCGCCGAATCCACACCACAGGAGCGCCCACCAGCGCCGCCCATTTCGACGAATACAACTGTTGGTCTATGTACCCTGCGTGAACCATGACGACGTGAAGATGATAGTTGACCCCGGAAGCGCCCACGTCCTTTCGGCAAGCGTATTGCATCGCGGGGTAGCGCCGCCGAATCCAGCTAGCCATCTTCTGCCAAGCCCGCATGATTTCGGCCCACGTGGCCCCGGGGAGAGACGTTAAGGTTAGGAAGTAGACCCGATCGGCCCCGGATTCGAGGACGCCCCGGATGATGCGCGCCTCGAGGGAAGCCATCCGCCGGGCAACGCATGGACCACAGGCCCGGCACGTCAGCGGCACATGGACGACATTGCCATGCTCGCATTCGAAGACCCGCCACCCTTTCAGGTGTTCACACCGCGGGTATGAGTTAGTGCTTAGCTCGCTCCGCTCGCTCGAGTGAAGAACCATCTACCCCCCCCCGAGGGTGTGCCCCCCCCGGTAGCCGGGCCGTTAGACCCAGGGAACCGGAAGGGGCGGGCCGTACGCCAGGCTCACGGCTAGGATTGCTCCCGTCCGCTCAGCTTCAGACTAGGCCCCTACTGGGATCGGACTAATCGCGGCGACGACGACCAGAGCCCCCTGGTAGACGTTCCTCCCCCCGTTAATTCGGTCCCATGACGCTGCGATCGAACCCCCGGGAACCAACGAGAACTGCCCCGGGGCAACCATTGTGACTCTAGGATAGTCCGAAATGGTGTTCCCTTGCAAGGGCGCTGTCAGCGGCACGTCCTGAAGGGTTAACCCGAATCGGTACGTCCCGGAGCTTCCAGACTGCCTAACGGCAGTGAACGTGATGAGTTGGACGTCTACCGTCAACCCAACAGTGCTCCCGCGCCCTGGCAGCGCCGCACCCACCAAATCAGCATGCGTAACGGTTAGATCGGCCGGCTGGGGGTCCCCGTCGTCCGTTTCCTGCCGGGTCACGGTGACAACCCGTTCAGGACGGGCACCCAGAGGGAGTGCGATAACGACCCCTAGGAGGCGCTGTGCGGCCTCTGCTTCTTGGGCATCGTTCCACCCGCCGAACTGACGCTGCCAGCCCTGGAGATACTGACCCATGCCTTGAAACGGCATCAGTCAATTTCCAGGGTAAGGAATATGGGGTTAGAGGCAGGAGCATCGCTTACGGAGCACACCAGGACCTCTCCGGCCCCCACCATTGCATTGACGTTGAACATATCCCGGAGCGCCTGTGGAGCGCCGGTAGACGAATTGAAAAACTCCCCGATGCGCAGGTTGCCCACGAACAATTCAACCGCCGTATCGCCCGCCGCAGTGCTTCCCGTCAGCCCGATCGCGTGAATCATCCGTGGATAGTTGGCAATCCGGTATGTCTCACTGGAAAGCAAGTCAACCCCGACAACCGCGCTTGCTGCCGCTAGGGACTTTGTGTAAAGCAAAGCTTACTCCTCCTCGTCCGACTCGGATCGGACCTCGGATCGGACCCGTCCGCCCCGACTGCGATTGGCCACTGCCGGGGAGTTTTGGTCCTCGTAGTACGTTATTTCCTTCGACCGGTCCGACAGATAGTAGTTTTCCAAGATATGGACCGTTGCGCCACGCATCGCCACCACGACTATGAATCCACCACAGTGCGGGCATACAGTCTGAAAGCGCTCATGCTCTTCAAAGTACTTGGGCGGGTAGTGCCTTCCGCACTCCAGGCACCGCAGGCGCATGTTCCCATGCTCCCACTTGCCCTTGTGACTCTCGTATTTCTCCGTCAAAGTTCCCCCTAACCTACCTCTACGTTATGGATGTGAGTACCTGGACCGTCGTTAGATCGGCGCCTAGTTGAAGTCCTACGCTTGGGAGCCCTACGGTTAAGCGTTTTGGCCAATCTCTTGCTTTGTTTGTTCAATGCGTTGTCCGCCCGGAGGAAGTCTTTCAGGTTTGAGGCCCCCCCAGAGTACAAAACGATGGGTTTTTTGGGCCGCCAGAACTTCCATACCCCGTCCTTGCGCTGTGCGCCCTGGCGCCCGTCCGCCAGCCGGACAAAGTTGACTCCATTGGCCCGCCAAGTCTTGACCACTTGGCCCCCTTCAACAGTATCCCCTACGGAGTACCCGGCGGTAGAAAACTGACGCCCCGGGATAAGACCGTCTTCACCAGGGAGCATCTCGAGGACAATTTCACTGCCCACTGTGATACCCAATCCGGCAAGCCCGGCCCGAAGCCATCCGGGAAGGCTTCCCCACAGACTAGGAGTGAGCTGAATAGGAATGCCCCGACGGAAACCATAGCGAGCCAGCGAACCAGCGAGCACCCCGCCCACCGTGATAGCCGGTATAGGCAGTCCAATAGGCCGAAAGGGTTGCATCATCGCGTTTCTACCTCCGCTGGCAATTTGTGTTGCTGGCACCGGCCCCCGCTGATGCAAAGCGTTGACTGCGATCGGATACGATACTTGCTGGACCGCCGGGGGAGCAGCCTGAGACGGTAAAGCAGGGGGAATCGGGGGGGGGTTGATTCCCGGCCCACCTTCGACCGGAGGCTGTATCCCCGGCGGGTGCTCAGGGAGCGGATCTATGTTGACCGGAGCGTCAAAAGGCACGTCGATTATGGCCGGCTTCCGGTAATCCCGGGCACGGTTTTGATAAGAGCGCTTGCGGCGCTCCTCTGCCTGGGGATTCGGCACGAAGCGTCCGCCCTCGCGGTTTTCCCCGTAGTCGTACTGGACACCCGGTTGAAAGGTCCCAACGCCGGTACTCTCCGCTTTCTCCCGGGCCGCCCACATTTGGTCAACGATAGCCTGTTGTTGCGGGGTCAACCCATTCGGCGTAGTCATGCACCCGACCTCCTAGCGCTCTCCGCGTACCACTCTAACATGGATACGTATCCCATCCCCACGGGTAGCATCAGCCTCATTTGCCCAAAACATTCACAGGAAGCGTCAGACCATTGGCCCGCGAGTGCGAACCGGCCATCCCGCCCATACGCCATTATCCTGCTTTGGGTCGAGAACGGACCGAGATGGCCCGAGACTACGGCACCGCCCTTGCCCTTGCCCCCAAACCCCTTGCTAAACGTGAACAGCTTGCGGGCCGCGTTGTAGTCGTGCGCATTCG
>WTGC01000153.1 GCA_011523705.1 Chloroflexota bacterium
CCGAGCACGCTGCGCGGATACTTGCCGATGCGATTGAACAAGCCGCATTCGGCGCTGAGCGTCCGCGAGACCTGCCGCGCCGACGACCGCTTGCGATAACCCAGGTCCTTCCAGGAATAGGTGCTGGTGATGAAGGGATTCTCGTTCAAGCCCAAGACCGACTCGATTGTCAGCGAGCGCCGATTGCTGCGTGGCGGAATCGCGCCGACGCCGCCGATGGCATCGAGCGTGGCCAGCACTTCAGCGCTTTGATTGCTCTGGAAGAAATCGGCTCTCTGCGCCAGGGAGAGTGTGCGCCGCTCGGGACCAAACTGCCAGATGACCGGGCTGCCATTCTTGTTCATGCGCAGCGAGCCGCGGTCGACATCGGTCAATATCAGTCCAATGCTGCTGCTGTCCGCCTTGGGCAGGTAGCGACTGTAATAGATATTTTCTTCGTACTGAATGGGTTGATAATGAGGCGCTTCAAAGCGGCTGTTGGGCGGATTGTCGTCTTCCAGCGCCTCCAGCGAAAAGGCAAATTGCAGCGCGGCTTCGTCTTGCAGCGCCGCGTAATCGACTCGCTCGACCTCTTGTCGATAAGGCTCGGGGATCATAAAGACGCCCTGCCCCAAGGCGAAGGGTTGGTCGCGCAGTGCCAGCAGCGCCTTCCGCCGCATATTGTGCTTGTCTTTCTCGGCGTCGCTCATCTCGGCGAAGGTGCGCGATTCGCCTTCGGGGATAAACATGTCGTCCCAGCCGAAGCCGTTGGCGCCGCGCAAGGTCTCGGCGATGGCGCCGGCGGTGTGTCCCTCGCGGATCTGCACTTCGGCGCCGTCGTAGACCGCGATCAAGACTGTAGCCACAGCCGCGCGGTCGCGCCCATGAAGCCAGCCCTCGGCGATCATGCGCCGCATCTCGGTTTCCTCGCAGAAGTCTTTGATATAGGCGCCGGGCCGCCCGCCCAATCCGCGTAGCGCCAGCGATGTCTCCTCGACCAGGATCGGGTTGAAGTCGTTCGCTTTGTACGCTTCAATCGCCTTTTGCGCGACCACTTTGTAGGGATCGAGGCTTTGAATCTCCTCGATATCGAGCGTCTTCCCCAGGATTTCGATATTGGGCAGGAGGCGGCGGAATTCATCCAGTTTGTTCAGGTTCGTGGTGGCGACTTCGAGGTAGGGCTGGGCGGCGCGGCGCGGCTGCAGCGTGTTGACGACCTTCGGCTCGGTCACGTACAGGGCTCGGGGCATCTTGCAATTGTCCGGGCTAGAAGCGGGCGTACCGTTGGATTATGGCAGATGCAGGCGATTCGGGATAGGGGAGCACTCGCTACATCAAGGCGGCGCCTGGCTAAGAACGATTTCGGGCGACCCTGTTGGCCGCCCTTGCCCACTTTGAGCCAGGCTGCGGCTGTTCTCAGCCCGACCGCGCTACAAACTCCAAGCTGAGCGTCACATCGTCGGTGACATTGGCCACCGACGGCACATCAGGAATCACCAGACCGAAGTCGCCGTGCAGCAGGTTGACCGTCGCGCTTCCGCTGATCTGCGTCTCGCTATCGAGCGCGACCGTCGCCGCAAAGCTCACGGGCTGAGTGATGCCGGCCACGGTCAAATCGCCGGCGACATCGAAGCTGACTGTCTCGCCAGCGGCGACGGACTCGGCGGACCAATTGCTCAGTTCGCGCGGTTCAAAAACGATGAACTCAAATTCATCCTGCGCAGACTTCAATATCTGGCTGCGCAGAGCCCGATTGCGGAAGCTGTTGTCCGTTTCCAGCGTGCGGGCGTTGATGACGATGGCGCCGATGGATGATGCGCTCGGGTTCGCCAAATCAACCATGATGCTGCCGCCCACCTCGCTGGTGGATCCGACCACGGTTGTGCGCACGCCACGCAAGTCTTCCTCCAGCGTGAAGCTCGCCCGGCTTTCCGCCGCGACAATCTTGAACTCCGCCGGTTGGCTGGCCGGTGCGAGCGCCTCGACCGCGGCCGCCACGCTGCTATCCACCGCAGCTGATACGCTGACATCAACCGCCTTCGCCACGGCGGCGGCAACAGCTTCCGCGATAACCGTGTTCGCCACATCGACCATCGCTGTGCCGACCGCTTCCGCCATGTTGTCTTCGCTTGCCTCTAGCGTCGCCAGCGCATCTTCTACGCTAAGGCTCGGTTCACCCGACCCGCCAGTGATCCAGATATAGCCGAGAATACCGGCGGCGGCGCCTCCCGCCAGGGCGATAAGCAAGAGAATCAAAACCAAATAATAGGGAACACCGCTTCTGCTCGTATTTGACATTCGCTTTGGCGTCTCCATCTATTCCATCCTAGACGTCCAGATGTCGGACATTTTAACAAGGTAATACGGATTGTCTTGTAAATGAACGGTAAACTCTTCTGATCGTGATGCCAACTAGTCGACGCTGGCAGTCGACTCGTGAAGCGCGCCGCCGACGAGAGATTTCCCAAGCAGCCAGTCGATATATCCCAATATATCGCAAGTTCTCCGCCTTCAGTCAAGTCTCCTTCCGACCAGTTCTGTTCAAAACTTTGCACAGCGGGTCTGCAGAACCTGTCGAAAAGCTGTCGAAAACTTTCAGCAATTTCGGTCATTCGCGCGACATCTGTGCAAAACTCTGATCGTCTTATCGCGACTGTTCAAATACATCGGCGGCGCCGTGCACACTGTTGAAAACGGGCCCGGTTTTGAACAGAGCGCTGTGCAAAACAGATATCCCAATTAAACCAAGTGAATACGCAGCTTTTGGGATATAAGCAGGGAAACACCACAGGACTTGCTTAAGACTTGGGATATTTTACCCAAAATGATGACTGGCGCGCTATCTTTTGCACAATTTGCACAGGCTCTACTATGACTACTACTAGATCAGAGACAGAGTTCTCTTCCTGAGCTTAGGCGATTTACGCCATCGACGGCGCGCACTTTCGCAATCCAGCCTTGGGTTTGCTACAATCTCGACTGAAGAGTCATTTTCATGGCGGGACGCAAGGAGAGAGTCATGGCTGTAAAGATCAGATGGTTAGGTCACTCGGCGTTTTCATTCGATATTGATGGACAGAAACTACTGATTGATCCTTTTGTGAGTGGAAATCCAATGGCAAAGTCGGCGGCCGAGGAGCTCGATGCGGAAGTGATCCTGCTTACGCATGCGCACGGCGATCACGTTGGCGATTCGGTGGAAATCGCGAAGCGTACTGGGGCGCTGGTCGTGTGCAATTTTGAAATGGGCGACTGGTACATGGCGCATGGCGTGCAAAATGTGTTTCAAGGCAATCCGGGCGGGACTTTCAGCAATGGCTGGATGAGCGCGAAGTGGACGGTCGCTCATCACAGTTCGTCTTTTCCTGACGGCACTTACGGCGGGCAGCCGAATGGTTTCGTAATTCGCGGGGGTGGTGCGGCGATATACCACGCTGGCGACACATGCCTGTTCAGTGATATGCAGTTGATCGGCGACGAAGGGCTTGATGTAGCGCTATTGCCCATCGGCGACTGTTTCACGATGGGCGTGGATGATTCAATCCGGGCGATTAATTACCTGAATCCGCGGTTCGCATCTCCCATGCACTATAATACCTTCCCTCCGATCGAACAGGACGCGAGGGCTTGGGCGGCGCGCGTCGAGGAGGAGACATCGGCCAGCGCCATCGTCCTGGAGCCGGAAGGCGAATTCAGCCTCTGATTTGCGTGTCTCTATCCTCTCGATGCAGTTGGCGGATTTAGTCGTTGGTTTCTTAATGCGTCTCATCGTCGTATTGGTAGGCCAGCGCATGAGCCAGTTCGAATGTTTGGTGGCAGAATAGGGTCAGGGGAACAGAGAGCGCCTCCTAGAGCGACTGCGATTCCCAGGCGCGCCAGAGGTCCGATAGCGCTTCAGTGGCTTCCTCGTCCGCCCAAGCGTTGATGCGCCTGGCGAGCAGCCAGAAATTAACTGGTTCTGTGCTGGTGCAATGGGCATGGCATTCCAGCAGGCGCGGCGAATGCGCATGAGGGGCTTAATGGGAATAGCAAGTATCGGCTGAAGCTCTGCTGTGCTAGAATTGGCGCATTGGATAGTCAGTTCTAGTATGGAGATACTGTATTTGAACGCGTTGAAGCTTGCCCATGATATTGTTGATCTGGTGGAGGAGCGAAAGGCGGAAGACATCTTGCTGCTCGATTTACGGCCTGATCAAATCATTGCCGATTTTTTCGTCATTTGCAGCGGCGATAATGAGCGCCATTTGCGAGCGTTGACGGAGACCGTTCGGCTTGCGGTGAAAGAGAGATATGAGAAGCTGCCGTTTAGCAACGAAGGCCGGGCGGAGAACGGTTGGGTGGTGATGGACTACGGCGATGTGGTTGTGCATTTCTTCGCGCCGGACAAGCGTGATTATTATGGTTTGGAAGACTTGTGGGACGCCGCATCCAAGGTGATGTTGCGGATTCAATGATTCGTGACGGCAGTAACGACTCTCGACATTGGCCTCACTGTATAGGAGATCATGGGATGGTACCGATATTCGCCGGCGCTCTCAGACGCTTGGAAGAGATGCATCTGGAATATTTCGAATACATGGACGGACTTTCGACCGAGGAACTAGATTGGTCGCCTGGGCCAGAAATGAACTCGCTTTGCGTCCTCGGCGTGCACGTGACCGCCGCCGAGCGCTTTTGGATCGGGCTCGGCATTGATGAGGTAATTGAGCGGAATCGAGCGGCGGAGTTTCATGCCTCGGGCTTCGAGTTGGAGGCACTAAAGGCGCGGTTTGTGTCGAACCTGGAGTTTTACCGGGAAGTCTTTGCAAGGCAGGATGGGGACCGCCTGGCGGAAGTGGTTGATGTGAGCCATTACATGGAGCGGCCGTCTCAAGAGGTGTCGCGCGGCTATGCTTTGCTTCGGGGACTCGATCATACGGCTGAGCATTTGGGACACGCCGGCATGACCCGTCAGCTGCTGGACGGGCGCTAACTCAAGCATTCTCGGCGAAGCTCTTGAAGGCTTCCATCGTCTGGCGCGTCTGCTTCTTGAACATGCTGCTTGGCATGAAGAGAGACATGAGTCGCATCAGGCCGTGGAAGCGAAAGTCGGAGTCGAGCACCCAGCGTGTGGTGTCGCCTTCATCATGAAAGAAATTGCGCACGATATTGTGCACGCCCTTAGCGTCATAGGCGCCGGAAAACTCGTCTGGCAGATTCCGGGTGATGATCGTTTCGATCATTTCAACGCGGCGCCGCCCCATATTGTAGAGGAGCTTGGTCTTTGCGCCAGGCTGTCCCGGTTCGCCGCTGAGGTGTACATGACTGACGAGACCTTCCTGCCACAGCTTCAGGTTGTCGAAACTGTCGAAGAGTTCAATGACGCGGTCGCGCGGCAGATTAATGATGAGTGCGGTTTCATAACGCATGGTTTATTCCTTGTCCCGGCCGGATTCGTGACGATCTCATCGGATTCTACCTGAATCACGACGCTTTGCAGTGGCGGATTTCTTGCAGTCGGCGAAAATTGAAATAGATACAGTCTGAATGCTTGGTATCGACCGTACTGAAGGCGACAATCCATGCGGACAGTGATGGTCTATAACGAAAAGGGCGGCGTGGGCAAAACCACGCTTTCGGCGCAGCTAGGCGCTGGACTGGCGATCCTCGGCCATAGGGTGCTGATGATTGATGCCGATCCGCAAGCGCACTTGACGGTCGCGCTGAAGCAACGCAAACGTCCCTATTTCTACAACCTGCTCGTGCGCGATGATCTTGATGGTGGCGCTTGGAACGAGTGCTTGACGCTCGTGGAGTCGGCGCTCTATCAAGTTCCCAATCGTGAATGCGAGGGCGCAGTCTATCTGGTGCCGGGTAATCCGGAGACTGCCGGCATCGTCGGCAATATCACCGATTCATTCGCGCTCTTCAATAAGCTGGAAGAAGTGGAAGATGCTTTTGACTACGTCTTCATCGATACGGCGCCGACGCGGTCGACATTGCATGCCATGCTTTATTTGGCGAGCGACCACATCATTATTCCAACTCAACTAGAAGCGATGAGTTTCGACGGCATCAAACAGACGCTGCAGAATCTTCAGCGCTTCAGCCATCAGCGGCGCCAAATGGGCTTACGCGAGATCTCGATGGTCGCGCTCATCCCAAATATGTTTCGGCGCACAACCGGTCTGCACAACGAAAACCTGAAGCTGCTGCAAAAGCCCTTCGCCCGCGTCATCACCGAGCCGATTCCGCTCACCATCCTGTGGGGCGAATTGTCGCAGAGCGATGCCGCCAGCATTTTCGCTTATCATCCGAAGTCGAAGATCACTCAGGTAACCTGGGAAATAGTCAAGTGCGTTGAAGAAAGGGTGGCCAATCATGTCTAACGCGGCACGGAAACGTGGAGTCAGAATCAACGAAAATCTGTTTGATGTGGGCGTCGCCGCCAGCGAAGGCTATGGTCACGATATGGGCGCTTCCGTCATCGATATTCAGACCAAGCCGATCATCCGCGCCAAACCGATCGACATCTTCAAGATTCAGCCCAATCCGACGCAGCCGCGGCGGGTCGTGCCATCGCAATTTCGCGGCGGTCCGCTGCTGGACCAGATTGAAGCCTGGCTGGACGAGGTGGAAACGGAAAGCGGCCGCGCTTTTCCCCTGGAGGCGCTGATTATGGGCAAAGTCGAATTGCGCGCGCGCGAAGAGCGACAAGCCACCGCCGAAGAATTGCCTCTGCTCCGCCTGGCCGACTTAGCCGCCAGCATCCATCAGGACGGCTTGACCAATCCCGTCACGGTTGCGGGCTCCGGCGACAGCTACTTGATTGAAACCGGTGAGCGCCGCTGGGTCGCGTATCACCTCCTGAACGCCTATATCGGCGGCGATGCTTACCGCGCCATTCCTGCTCGGCGCGTGGCCGCGGTCAATCTCTGGCGTCAAGCCAGCGAAAACACCGCCCGTGACAATCTAAACGCCATCGCCCGCGCCCGGCAAATCGCCCTGCTGCTGATGGATATGCACGGCTGGGAGAATTTCGAGCCTATCGAAGCCTTTGAAAGGGAGCAGGAATTCTATGCCCAAGTCGCCGATTCAAAACAGTGGCGCGTGCCCTATGGCCGCGCCGAGCAGCTATGCGCCGCCTGTGGCTTCGAGAACGCATCGCGAATCCGGCAGTACCGGGCGCTGCTGCGCCTGACGCGTGAGCAATGGATCAGGGCCGACGACCGCGACATCGCCGAGTTTGAACTGCGCAAATGGCTTCATCCCAGACGCGATACGGCCGTAACGAAAGCGGATTCTAACGAGAAAACATCGACTCTGCCGGCCGCCCTCGAGCGCTTTGATAAACACGTGACCAAATCGCAATTTGACCGCCTGGCTCCAGGGCAGCAGCAGTGGGCGACTGACTGGATGAAGGCGCTGCTGGAGCGCATGGAGCGCTGGGGGGCTGACGAATAACTTTGTAGCGTCCCAGCGATCCCATCCCGCCTGCTATTCGCGCTCGCGAAATCGATTCCAACCCGATTGCAGCAGAAACACGAGACCGAAGATCACGCTTGTCGTCAGCACAATGCAAGCGCCAGAGGGAATGTCCAGATAATATGAGGCGTAGAAGCCAACCACGCCGCTGAGGATGCCCAGCAGACTGGCGATTACGATCATGTGATGCAGCCGCTTCACCAGCAGGCGCGCCGTCGCCGCGGGCGTGATCAACAGCGCCAGCATCAATGCGATCCCCACCGCCTGCAAACTGGCCACAATCGTCAGTGCGATCAAAATCAGCAGCAAAATGCGCAGGAATTCCACCGGCAGGCGCAAACTGTGCGCCAGGCTCAGGTCGAAGCTGATAATCTGAAATTCTTTGTAAAGCAGGGCGATGATCACAAGCACCGCCGCGCCCATTGCCGCTACCATTTGCAGATCGCTCTGACCGATGCCGTTGATACTGCCAAAAAGGATATGCGAGAGATCAGCCGCATAACTCGCTTGCGTACTGACAATGGCGATGCCCAGCGCGAAAAACGTCACGAAGACGATGGCGATGGCGCTGTCTTCCTTGACCTCAACCTTGCGCGTCAGCCAGGCAATGACCAGCGCCGAGACGATCCCCGCCCCCAGACCGCCGATGAATAGATTGCTCGCCACGTAGCCGCCGCTGGCGGTATATGAGATGGCAACCCCGGGGAGAATGGAGTGCGCCAAGGCGTCTCCAAAAAAAGACATCCCGCGCACCACCACGAAACAACCCACCACCGCGCTGATGCCGCCGACCAGGATCAGCGCCAGCATACCCCGCTGGATGAAGGAGTAAGCGAGTGGTTCGGACAAGAAGCTAATCGGATCCATCCCCCGTCCCCTCGCCGTCGTAATCCACGCTGAACATGAGCAAGTCGTCGCCGTGCGTCATGACTGGCAAGGCGCTGCCAAAGGCATCCCGCAAATTGGCCGTCGTCAACGCCTTTTCCGGCGGGCCATAAGCCAGTACGCGCTGGCGCAATATCAAGATCTTGTCGAAGTGCAAAGCCGCATTCTCCATATGATGGGTCGACAAAAGAAGCGTAATACCGTGATTGGTCAGGATATCGAGCGATTCGATAATTTCCTGCTCAGCCGTTTGATCAACGCCGGTAAAGGGCTCGTCCAGCACCATCAGGCGCGTGTCTTGCGCCATCGCACGCGCGATGAAGACGCGCCGCCGCTGCCCGCCGCTTAATTCGCTGATCTGCCGCTCCGCCAGCTGATCCAGGCTCAGGTGCTCCAGGATATCGCGCACGATATCTCGATCATCTTTCCCCGGCCAGCGGAACCAGCCGATATGACGGCAACGACCCATCATCACCACGTCAAAGACCGAAGCCGGAAAGGTCCAGTCTATTGCGCTCTGCTGTGGCACATAACCAACATTGGTGTGGCTGCTATGCGTATCTTCGCCATAGATCGTGATGCTCCCGCTGCTGACTTGCATGACACCAACGATGGCTTTGAACAGCGTACTCTTGCCGGCGCCATTGGGGCCGATTACCGCGACCCGCTCACCCCCTTCCACACTGAAACTGATATTGTCCAGCGCGTGACGGTTGCCGCGGTAGCCGGCCGAAACGCAGTCAACCTGCAAAGCGGGCGGATCACCCTTATTATTGCGGCTCGTATCTCTTATGGCTGAAGCCGCCAAGTCGTATACCTCCCGCACAACCGAACCGATTAGCATCAGATCACCGAGGCTCTGCTCAAAGCCAGTCGCCTTTCAACGCCTCAACGATCGTAGTTACATTGTAACGCATATAGTCGAGGTAGGTGGCTGCCGGACCGTCCGCGCCGCTAAGTGCGTCGCTGTATAGACCGAAAACCTCGACCCCGGTTTCAGCGGCGATAGTCTTGACCAAGACATCGGAGAGATGCGTGTCGCTGAATATGGCCGGTACACCCTCATCGCGAACCATGTCAATCATCGCCGCCACATCGCGCACGCTCGGCTCGACCATGGTCGCCATCCCCGGCACGACCGTCGTGATGATCTCAAAACCGAATGTTGTGGCGAAATAACCGAGGGACTCGTGGCTGGTGATCAGAACGCGTTTCTCGTCCGGTAATTCCGCCAGCGCCGGGATGATGAAGTCCGCCTCCAAGGCCACCATTTCCCGGGCGTAGAGGCCCGCATTGGCGGCAAATCTATCCGCGTTCTCCTGGTCCATCGCCGACAGCGTATCGCGGATCATCAGCGCCCAGTAGATGACATTGTGCGGATCCATCCACAGATGCGGGTCGCAGGCGCCTTCGTCCTGCTGGTGTCCCGCGTCGTGCTCGTGCGCGCCTAGACAATCGACATCCTTGCCACGACCCAAAGTCTGAAAATGGGCGTGTCCATCCTCTTCCTCGCCCACGATGGCGACAAATTCGGCATCATGGGCGTCGCAGTCGATTTCGTCGGCCATTTCATCTGCGTGATCCTCATCGTCTGCGTGGTCATCGTCCTCGGCATGCTCGCCTTCGTGTTCGCCTTCAGCGTGCTCATCAGCATGGTCGGCGTCATCATCATGGCCATCATCGGCGTGGTCGTCATCCTCCGCATGTGCGTCATCGTGGTCGCCATCGGCGTGCTCATCACCATCATCGTCATCGGCGTGATCGTCTTCATGATCACCGTGTCCCATGCCAGCGCCAAAGGGACGGATTTCTACACAGGCTGAGGCGTTGACAAGATTGCCGCCTTCGCCCGCGTTCTCAATCGCATCCAGCACCGCTTCTTCGTAGCCGGCGCCATTGAAGAGGACTAGATCGGCTTTGGCAACGGCGGTCAGGTCACTTGGCGTCGGAATAAATGCGTGCGGATCGGCCCCGACCGGGATTAGCGAGCTGACCTCGGCCAGGTCGCCCGCCACGTTTCGCGCCACATCAGCCAATATACCGTGCGTCGCCACCACATGCAGCTGACCGCCGTTCGCTAGCGATGCGCCGCCCGACAAAAATATTGCGGATACAAGTACGAAGAATAACCGTTGTCCCCAATTCATGAATCGCTTCCCCTTTGCTTATTGATACTTCGTCTCATTATGTCAATGCACGCTTTCCTAGTCAAGTATCGTTTTCGAAAAATTGAGTTTGCTGAATGCTTCGGCAAAGCGGCGACGGCAAGCCTTATTCCTGTTCATAAACGTGGCTTCTCGGTAAACTCGGCAGCATGAGACATCGCGATAACAAGCAGCCGAAAACTGCCAGCGAGCCTCATCGCGGACTCCCTGCACTCGGAAGCCGCCGTCGCCAGCGGGCCGGTCGTGTTCGCCGAGTGCTCCTGACGTTCATTCTGACGACCTCTTGTACGCTCGTCTTCACGCTGGTCCTCTTCCTGCGCGCTTTAGAGCCGCTGAGTCAAGCTGGGTTCGGATCGGTCCAGGTCAGCATCGACCATGGCGGCGCGCTGCAATCGCTGCGGACGGGGAGCGTAACCGTCGGCGAATTGCTCAGCGAGTTGGGGTTGGACGTCCCGCAAGCCGCCGCCCTGTCGCATGCAGAGAGCGTGCCGCTCGAAGATGGCATGGTGATTCGCATCGTGCCGCCGCGCGCTGTCACCATCATCGTCGACGGCAACCAACGTCATTTGCAGACGACGCTGCGGAATACGCTGGATATTCTTCGAAGCGCCGATATCGCCGTCCAAGCATCGGACAAAATCTGGGTCAATGGCGCGCTCGCTAACATCGAGGCGCTGCCCGAATGGACGGCGCCGGCGCAGCATATCCGAATCCGCCGCGCCATTCGACTGACGATCAACGATGGTGGCGCCCAGTCCACCATCTTAACTAATGCCGACAGCATTGAGGATGCCCTTTCTGAAGCCGGAGTCTCCCTTCATTCGAACGACCAGGTGAGTCCCCCATTGGATTCGGCGCTGGCCGCCGATATGACCGTGCGCATCAAGCGGGCGCTGCCGGTGACACTGCTGGTCGATGGCCTTACTATTGAAGCCCGCACCGGAGCAGCCCGTGTGGGGGATGCCCTGATTGAGCTGAATGCGCCCCTCTTTGGCCTGGATTACGTGCAGCCATCCGCGGAAACAGCCATCCACGCCGACATGACGATCGAGATCGTGCGTGTCAGCGAAGAGATCGTCGCCGAAGGCGCGCCAATCGACTTTAAGGTGGTGACGCAGTTAGACGCCGACTTGAAGCTCGATGAGGTCGCCGTCAGGCAAGCAGGCCGAGCCGGCGCCCAAGAGACCCGCTATCGCCTTCGCTACGAAAACGGCGTCGAGGTCGAACGCCAGTTGATCGAAACGGTCGTCGTAGAAGCGCCGATTGATAAGATTGTCGCTTATGGCGCGAAGGTAGAAGTCGTGGGCACGGTCCCCGGAACCGACTTGGCCTATTGGCGCCGCATCTGCGTGATTGCCACCAACTATGATCCGGAATCACAGGGAGGCAGCCACGCTACCGCGACGGGCGCGACGCTGGCTAAAGGCATCATCGCGGCAAAACCCCATATCATTCCCTACTACACTTCGGTCTATGTGCCGGGCTATGGAAAAGGCACGATACGCGATACCGGCGCCGGACCTCGCAGCACGCCTTTCTGGATCGATCTCGGCTACGGCAGCCGGGCGGAAGCGCAAGCGGCGAATGCGCACACGCGCTACACCTGGGTCTATCACTTGTGGCCCCCGCCAGAAAAGGTAATTCACATCTTGCCGCCCTGGCGACCCAGCGTCAGCTACCCCGGCGGTGGTTGCGGCGGCTAATTCTCCTCGGCCAGAAACTCGGCCAGCGCCTGCTGCTGAGATTTCACCGGGATGTAGGGTTCCGTCCACCACTCGGGGAAGGGCTCAACGGGATGTCCATGGTAGACATCGAGGATACGGCGGATCATCGGCGCGACCACCTCCGAGCCCTCGCGGGATTGCGCCATCACGCCGGCAAAGGCGATTGCCGGGTTCTCGCGCGGATAATAGGCGACAAACCAGGCATGGGGATTGCCCGCCGTTTCCGCCGTTCCCGTTTTGCCGCAGAGCTGGTAGGGCGCCCCGCGAAAGACAAATTCGGCTGTGCCCAGGTCCTCCACCGTGGTCACCATACACATGCCCTCGCGCACCACCTGCAGCGCCACTTCGTCCAGCGGCAGCTGCGCCTTCAGCGTCCTTTCGTTGACCACGGCATAATCCGCTTCGCCTTCGATGCCGACATGGCTGACGATGTAAGGCTGATAGAGTCGCCCGCCGTTGGCGATCAGCGCCGCCAACTGCGCCATCTGCAAGACTGTCACCGTCACCTCGCCTTGACCGATGGCGTTGTTGATCGCGGCCGCTGGCTCGCGCGGTGGCGACACGGTGCCGGCCGCTTCAATGCCGAGTCCGATTAGTCCGCTGCGCGCGCCGAAGCCGAGCAGTTCGGCGTAACGAACTTGCATCAGGGGATCCTCACGATACATCAGCGCGCCCATTTCATAGAAGAAGGGATTGCAGGAGGCCGCCAGCGCTTGGGGCATATTGACCGGACCGGTCGGTTCGCGATCTTCCAGCAGGCGCCAATCGGTGCGTCGCCGCTCGGAATCGCCATAATCGCCGCCGCGCCAGATGTAGCCGCAGTCAAAGATCGCATCCGGCGCCCAGATCCGCTCCGAGGCGGCCGCCAGCGCCGTCACGATCTTGTAGACCGATCCGGGCGTATACTGCTCGGCCAGCGCCTTGTTGACAAAAGGATTGCGAACATCCCGATCCAGCCGCAAGACGGCATTGCCAATGTTGTATGAGGTCTCGGGATTGAAGATATGGGGGTCGAAGCTGGGATAACTCGCCAGCGCCAGTATCTCGCCCGTGCCCACGTCCAGGGCGACCAGCGCGCCGCCCGCGGTGATACCGCCCCAATTGGGCACGGCATAGCTGACGGCGTCGGCCAGCGCTTGCGCCATGATTTCCTGCAAGTCGCGATCGATCGTCAGAGTCACCGCGCTCGGCGCCGAGCCCAGGGCGCCGGCCAACTCACGGATGACCAAATTGCCACCGTCTACGAGGCGCAAATATCGTTGTGGCGCGCCCGCCAGCGTGTCTTCATAAGCTTCTTCAATGCCCGCTCTGCCTACCAGATCGCCAGCCGAGCGGCCGCGCGCCTGCCAGCGCTCCAGCTCATCAGCCGGCACCGCGCCGATGTAGCCTACGATATGGGTGGCGATGCCATGCCCGTAATAGCTACGCGAACGATAGGTCAGGATCTTGCTGAAGGGACCCTCCGTCCGCGTGATGGCGCAATCGGCCGCCAGCGCCTCGCGATATCTGGTAAATCTGACCGGGTCCATCTCAGCCACATGGAAGCGCGTTTCGGCGAGATAATTGGCGAAGTCGCCGCGCAGCGAGCTGATCTGCCGCAGCGTTGCCTCGGCCAGGGTCAGCAGGCAATCTTCAACATTGGGCATATCCTGCTTGACCACGTACAAGCTGTAGACTTCGCCGCCTTCTTCCGCCAGCGCCACCCCATTGCGGTCGTAGATATTGGCGCGCGGCGGGAAATCCGCGCGTTCAGTCAGGCGCGCGCGGCTCGACAAGCCATCGAAGATATCCATCGACGACCAGGCGATCTTCCAGCCGCCTTCCGGGATCAAGCGCATCACGCGATTGTCATCGGCGATTTGCCCGAAGGTGGGCGAGTCAATCACGATATCGTAGTGCAGGATTGCGGTAGCTCCTTGCCGCAACTCATGCTTCAGCTCGTGACTGACGCCGGCGAAGCGAAGGACGCTGTGCGCCGCCGTATACTGGTTGATGAAGCGCTGCAGGGGATACAGCTCGCGGCTGCGCGAGGCGATCAGCCGATGCATCGCTTCGTAATCCTCGCGCGCCCAGGCGTCGATGAAAGCAGCCAGGACATCAGCCGGTTCGCCGGCGGTCGTCTCAATCTCCGGGGCGGGGGAGGGGGTGGCGGCTGCCAAACTCTCTTGAAGCAGCGCCGATTCGCAAGCGCTCAGGCTCAGCAGAATGACGCAGAGCACAACCGCAATGACTCGCATCTTTGAGTCCATGAATCCCGCTCTCATATGCCGGAGGGGGCGCGTACTGTTGATCGAATTATGCCTAAGGGCGCCCCGTTTGGCAATTCAAACGCAGGGGGGCGTCGGCCGATCGGTGGAATTAACTGACAGAAATTGTCGTAAGTTGCCGTAGTGTGTCGTCTTCGAGCGTATCTGGTCGCGCTGTCACGTCTCCCGCCACCGCGAAATTGTAGGGGCGAGGCGGTGACTCGCCCACGCAAAATACCTTACGTCTGCCTGTGCGTAGCTCCCCCTCCCTCTTTATGAGCTGACGACAGGATAGTTTTTCAGGGAGCCAAATATCGCCACGAATTCTGTATCTTATTGGGCTTTTTCGGGCGACTCACAGAGTCGCCCCTACAGTTTTCGCCACGAGAGATGCTTTTGATGTCTGACTTGGCGGTCTTTTGTGCGATTGCATCAAAACTGTCCTGTCCTCAGCTTTTTGGGGGAGGGGGCCGCGCCGCGTAGACACTGGCGGTCGGGGTGGGGGTTCGCCGCGCAAGCCTACACAGCGCCGCTGCGCAGGAAGACGCGCGGGATCGTGAGCATGAGGATTTCGATATCCATCGCGATGGACCAGTTCTCGATGTAATACATATCCATCTCGAACATCTCATCGAAGGGCACATTGCTGCGCCCGCGCACTTGCCACCAGCCCGTCATGCCCGGCGTGATCTGCAAGCGCCGGGTGTGCCGCGCTTCGTAAAGCTCGACTTCGCTCGGCGTCGGCGGCCGCGGACCGACCAGGCTCATCTCGCCGCGGATGACATTGATCAGATTGGGCAGTTCATCGAGGCTGGTGCGGCGCAAGAACTTGCCGACGCCGGTGACGCGCGGGTCATCAACGAATTTGGGATGGCGCGGGTCTTCGCCCGTTTCGCGCAGCATCGCTTCCTGCAGCGCCTCGGCGTTCTCAATCATGCTGCGGAACTTCAGCATCTCGAAGGGGCTGCCATCCTTGCCGACGCGCGCCTGGCGATAAATGATCGGTCCTTCGCCCTCGAGCGTCAGTGCCAGCGCCACCAGGAGGCTGATTGGCGCCCACAGCGGCAAACCGAGTATCACCACCAGGATATCCAAGCTCCGCTTCAGCAATTGATTGGCTCGGCTCATAGAGCGATGCGCGCCGATGCCCAGCAGCGGAATGCCATCGAGGTTTTCGACTTGGACCTGTCGAATATTCAGTTGCATGATCTCGGGCACGATGCGCACATCGGCGCCGGTCTCGCGGCAGACCTCGGTGAGCGCCTGGATCAGGTCATAGTGCTTCCAGCGGAAGGTGATGACGACGGTGTCGATCATCTCCCGATGAATTACCGCGGCCAAATCATCCGTGCCGCCCAGAGCTTCGACGCGCCCCATGCCGGCCGCCGTCTTCTCCTGGTCGTCGTCCAGGAAGCCGACCGGGCGATAACCAAATTCGGGCCGCGTCAGCATGATGCCCAGCAGCGAACGCCCGACTTCGCCCATGCCGACGATGAGCGCGCGGCGTATGCCCAAACCTTGATGTCGCAGATAGGCTAGTATCCAGCGCCGAATCAGCCGCGAAAGCGCGCTGGCGATCAGGGTCAAAGCGGCGACGTAAATCAGCATCAGGCGGCTGGTCGCCAGAGGCTGCAGGATGAAGAACATCGCCAGCACAATGACGATGGAGACGGCGACGCTGCTGGCGATATAGTAGACTTCTTCCAGCCAGGCGCGGCCCGCGATGTTGCGATACAAGCCGTTGCGTTGGAAGTTCAGCCAGATGAAGACAGCATAGAGCGCGGCGAACGGGATGTAGGGTCCGAAGCCGCGCTCAAGCGGATCATAGACCGGGCGGATGATCTGCAAGTCATAGCGCAATATGTAGGCGGCGCCGAAGGCCAGAAAAGCGAGCGCCCCGTCGATAAATGGCAGCAGCCAGCGCGGTTCCAGTCTGGGGCGTTCCGAGAGCGTCAAATGCGTACTCATCGCGTGTCGCTGTGCCGACTCGCTTTTGCCGGCGCCCGCAGTCGCTTGAAGCGAATTCTATTTGGTTTCAACCTGAGTCACCTTTTCGCTATCGCCGAGTGGGAGATCGCGCGCGGCAATCGCCTTTCGATAACTCTTGAGGGTCAACTCAGCCGTGCGCGCCCAACTGAATTGCTGCGCGCGTTCCAAGCCTCGCGCCCGCGCCAGGTCGCGCCATTCGCCGTCTCTCTTGAGATCCTTCAGCGCCGCAGTCCAATTCTCAATATCGCTCGGTGGCAGGCATTTCGCCGCCCCGCCCGCCACTTCGGGCAGCGAGGAAACATTCGTGGTGATGACCGGCGTGCCACATGCCATCGCTTCCAATACCGGCAGCCCGAAGCCTTCATAGACGGATGGATAGAGGAATGCTTCGGCGCAATTGTACCAAAAGGGCAGGTCGGCGATAGGGATGAATCCGGCATGCTTGACCCAGTCGCCCAGCTCCAGTCGCTCGATCGCCGCGAATACACCCTGCGCCATCCAGCCGATGCCGCCGCCTAGGATCAGCGGCAGTCGCTCGTCCTCCCCCAGACGCGCATAGGCTTTCAGCAGCAGCGGCAGATTCTTGCGCGGCTCCAAGGTGCCAACAAATAGCCAGAAGCGTTCCGGCAATCCCTGCTTGCGTCGAAAGTGGCTGATATCCGCATCCAGCAAGGGGCGAAAGGCAGCTTTGTCATAGCCCAGCGGCGTCACGTCAATTTTGCCCGCCGGCACACGCAGATGCGCCATTATATCGTCAGCGGTGCTCTGGCTGATCGCGAGCACGCGCCGGGCGCGCGCGCAGGTCAGGGCGGTCATCGCGCGCAGGTAGAGCCGTCGGGCGGCGCTGAGGCGGGCGGGGAAATGCAGAAAGCTCAGATCGAAGACGGTGACGACCATCGGCGCGGTCAAGACGATCGGCGCGACAAAAGCCAGCGCGTGATAAAGGTCATGGCGCCGAAGCTGCCAGGGCTGCAAGGCTTGCTCCCAAAAGATCCGGCGCCAAGGCGGCTCCGTATCCAGGCGCGCGCGCGACATGCTGACGCCGGGAAAAGCCGCGCTGTTCCCCGCGCCCACCATCGCCTCAAATCGCCAGTCGGGGGGCGCCTGGCTGGGCAAATCGCGCAGCAGATTGCTGATATAGCTGTGAATCCCAGCCCGACGATATCCCGCCCGCCCTGAAAGCAAATGCGCGTTTAGTCCAACCCTCATGCCTACGAGTATAACATACGCCGTCTCGAACCTTTCCTGCGCGAAACCTACGCGCAACAACGTCCAACGGTCATGCGCACGATTTCGCCTGCACATTGTCGCGTCGCCCGCCTACAATAACTGGGCATGGTGGAGAATGCCCTGCCAATGGAAAAGCCCGTCCGCATCGCCGCCTTCTACAAGTTTGTTCCGCTTCCCGATTATCGCGACCTGCGTCCGGCGCTGCTCGACTTTTGCCGCGCGCTATCCGTCCGCGGCACGATCCTGCTCGCGAGCGAAGGCATCAATGGCACAATCGCCGGCGAGCAGAGCGCGGTGGAATCGGCGCTTTCATTTCTGCGCGCGGATCCGCGTCTGGCTGACCTGCTAGTGAAAGATTCTTTTCACGCTGTCATTCCCTTCGGGCGGATGAAGGTACGACTCAAGCGGGAAATCGTGGCGATGAAGGCGCCGGGAATCGACCCGCGAGCTGGCGCCGGCGCTTATGTCGAGCCGGAAGACTGGAACCGCCTGATCGCGGAGGATGATGTGCTTCTGCTGGACGCCCGCAATGATTACGAAGTGCGGATGGGCAGCTTTCGCGCGTCGCGCAATCCCGAGACCGCGTCATTCCATGAATTGCCGCTTTATATGACCCGGAACCTCGACCCGGCGCGGCACAAACGCATCGCCATGTTCTGTACCGGCGGCATCCGCTGCGAGAAAGCCAGCGCCTTCCTGCTCGGCCGCGGCTTCGAAACGGTCTACCAGTTGCGCGGCGGCATCCTGCATTATCTGGAAAAGGTCAAAAGGGAAGATTCGCTGTGGGAAGGCGAGTGCTTCGTATTCGATGAACGCGTGTCCCTCGACCACGGCTTGCAAAAGGGCGGCATTACCATTTGCGATGATTGCAAAGCGGTGGTCAAAGCGGAGGAGGAAGCATGTCCTCATTGCCGTTCAACAAACTTCCTCTGAGCCAAAGCGGCGCGCCGATCAATCGAGATTGGCGAAAGCGGGGCTCGCGCTAAACTTGTAATGCTGCGCCCTGGCATTGCCAGCAAGCGCCGGCACGACCAGCAGAAGAATCACCAATACCAAAGTCGCGATCAACAGCGTAAGTCTTGTCATGGTGGAATCGCCCGGATTTTCTTAACATGATGTTAAAGTGATTCGAGTGGACTGGCATCTTGACTCTCTGGCAGCGGTGTTGGTCTTCATGCTAAGAGACTATAATGTGTTGCGCTGTGGTCAACGGATATTGCGACGATTAACAGCCAGCTTGCGGATGAATCCATTGGCGTTGATCGAGAGCGCAAGATGCCATTCAGGAAATACTGTATCAGGAAGCACCACAGATGTAAAGGGATATCTTGACCGAATCGTCCGAGAGAGAATTTCCCATCGATATGGTTCTGTATCGGTGGCGCGCGCTCCAGATAGTGTCGATGGCTCTGGAAGTTTGTGTAGACTTTTACAAAAATGTGGAGCTTAATACAATTAATATCGTGTACTTAGCTTATTGCAAGAGTTAAGTTTATAGTTTTGCAGAATTGTTAAGACAGCCGAGCCAAAATCAACTGGAATCTGTATATTTGGCTGGCGCTATACTCCGATGTCGCTTGTGTCAGTAGCGGACCGATATGCCTTATTCGGATTCTCGCCGCCATTGAAGGGGAAGGTCTGCCGTTCGCCAGGCATATCTCGCCTCTACATCAAGGTGAAGCTGGATTATAATTGGTGATGTAATGAACGGTTAAGGTCTAGTGCGGATGCAGATTGGAATCATATCTGACGTACACGCCGACTACGCTGCGCTAGAGGATGTACTCGATCGGTTCGCCGAACATCATCACGTAGACCAGATACTTTGCGCGGGCGATTTAGTCGGGCGCGGACCGGATCCCGACCGCGTGGTCGATATGATTCGGGCGCGCCGCATCCCGGTAGCTCGCGGCAATCATGACGAGTGGCTCTATGGACTCCGGCAGGAGAATCGGCAGTATCTGCGCAGCCTGCCCCTGGATTGGCAGGGCCAGCTGGCTGGTGTGACAGTCTACATGTGCCACGGCAAGCCTGGCAATAATATGTGGGGCATGTATCGCGATCACCTGTCCGCGACTTATTTGAAGATGGTGCTGCGCTCGTTGAAAGCCGATGTTTTGGTCACGGGCCATACGCATTTGCCGCTGCATATGAAGACGGAGTGGGGCTGCCTCGTCAATCCGGGTTCGCTTTATACCTTTAAATGCGCCCGCGCCACCTCCCATTCCTACGGCGTGCTGTCGCTGCCCGACTTCAACTTCCGCGTATACGACGCGAGCGCGCGCTGTGGCGAACCGCCGCTCGAAATCATTTAGACGGCGCGTGCATGATTTCAGGGTGTGTTGTTTCACAAACTGTGTGTCACAAAACCTCCGGCCCAAACCCCTCTTCGACGGGTCAGTGTCTACGCGACCCTACGCGACCCTACGCGACCTTGCGCAACCCCACAAAGAGGGAGGGGCTCTATGCGCGCATCGCGAGATCCTTGGCTCCCCTTCCCTCCTTGTGGGGGCAAGGGGC
>WTGC01000183.1 GCA_011523705.1 Chloroflexota bacterium
CCATTAGGCATCCCCACCCCCATACCGCCGCACCCGCAGATCGCACTGTTCCTTGTGCCCCATGAAGCCTTCCAAGTCACAGAGGCGGCTGCCATATTCCCCAATTACAACGCTCGCTTCTTCCGTCACGCGCTGGTAGGTCACGGTCTTGATGAATTTGCCCACCCATAAGCCGCCGGTGTAACGCCCGGCTTTCTTGGTGGGCAGGGTATGATTGGTGCCGATGATCTTGTCGCCATAAGCGACATTCGTCTCCGGTCCCAGGAAAAGCGCGCCGTAATTGCTCATGTTCTCCAGAAAATAATCGGGATCGCGCGTCAGAATCTGGACGTGTTCGCTGGCGATCTCATCGGCGACTTGCAGCATCTCTTCGTCGGTATCGACCAGGATGACCTCGCCATAATCGCGCCAGGCGACGCCCGCCAGATCCGCCGTCGGCAGGCTCTCCAACTGACGCCCAATCTCGGCTTCAATGCTCTCGGCCAGCGAGCGGCTCGTCGTTACAAGCACAGCTGGTGAAGTCGGTCCATGCTCGGCCTGGCCCAGCAAATCAACGGCGCACATTTCGGCATCGGCGGTCTCATCGGCGACCAGCAGCACTTCTGTGGGACCAGCGAGCAAGTCAATCCCCACCAAGCCGAAAAGCTGCCGCTTGGCTTCGGCGACAAAAGCGTTGCCAGGTCCCACGAGCATATCGACCGGCGTCATGCCCAAAGCGCCATAAGCCATCGACGCCAGCGCTTGTACCCCGCCCAGGATGTAAATCTCATCGGCGCCGCCGAAGTAGATAGCAGCGATGGTCGCGGCTGGCAGCTCGCCATTGATCGGCGGCGTGCAGGCGATGACTTCCTTGACGCCAGCCGCCTTCGCTGTCACCGTGCTCATATGCGCCGACGCCACCATCGGATAGCGCCCGCCCGGCACATAACAACCGACGCGATTGACCGGGATGTTCTTGTGCCCCAAGACGACGCCGGGCAGCGTCTCCACCTCGACATCGCGCAGCGACGCCCGTTGCGCCAAGGCGAAATTGCGGACTTGCGCCTGCGCGAATTTGATATCAGCGATCGCCTGCTCGGGCAGTAGGCCAATGGTTTCCTGAATCTGTTCATCGCTCAGCTTGAAACTGGGCGGGTCCCAGTTGTCGAACTTGGCCGAAAGCTCTCGCACCGCGTCGTTTTTGCGCACCGCGATATCGGCCAGGATGCCGCGCACGGTCGCCTGCACCTGGGCATCGGCGTCCGCCTTTTGCTCCAAGGTCTTGCCGCGTTTAATGTATCGAATTGCCATAGCGTCTCTCAAATCGTGTGATTTTGGCGGACGACATGGTATGTCGCCCCTGTTTACGTTGCACGTTGCAGGAGGGCGTTACAGCGCCGCGCGTAGACACTGCGGTTCAAACGCCCCTACACGTTTGCGCTTTGATTAAGATCCGTAGAGGCGAGGCGGTGACTCGCCCACAGTATTCCATCAGCACAACAACACGCATTGCATTTTGCGTGAGCCGCCACCGTAGAGCGCGTGTGTCTACAATTCCCGCTGAGCGTCAACTCCACAGCCGTTCGCTGGCGATTCTGGCGCCTTCCGCCATCGAATTCAATTTTGCGTAGGCGATATCGGGATGAATCGCGCCGAATCCAGCGAAAGTGCCGAAGCCGCAATCGGTGCCGGCGATGACGCGTTCGCGGCCCACGATATCGGCGAAGCGTTCAATTCGTTCCGCCACCAGCTGCGGATGCTCGATGAAATTGGTCGTGGTATCCAGCACACCCGGAATCAAAATCTTGTCATCGGGGATATCAGCCTCAGCCCATGTCCGCCACTCATGCTGATGACGCGGGTTGGACGCCTCGAACTGAATCGCCTGCGGCTTCGCTGAAAACACGATGTCGATGATCTCATCAAGCTCGACATCATGGTGATGCGGTCCTTCATAATTGCCCCAGCACAAGTGCAGCCGCGCTTGCTCCGCCGGCACATTTTCCAGCGCGTAGTTCAGCGCCTCGACCTGCGCCTCCGCCGCCCGCTTGAATTCGGCGGCATCGACACCGCGGAACAAGATATGCCGCCCCATCGCCAGATCGGGGCAATCCACCTGCAGGATCAAGCCGGCTTCGGCGATCTTCTCGTATTCGACCTTGAGCACTTCAGCCAGCGCCCAAAGATATTCTTCTTTGGTCGGATAATACTCATTGGGCTGGAAACCGGAGACAACACCCGGCGATGCCGAATTCATGAAGGCTTCTGCCGCGCCCGCTTCTTCTTTCGCCGCAAGTAGATTGGCGATGTCCTTCTCCAGCGGACCCAAGTCTTTGATCGTGATCGCGCCGCGCACAACCGGGCGATGATACACGGGCGTGCCGCCAGCGTCGGCAAGGCGCTGCTTGTAGGCGGGAAAATCATCGAGATCCTGCGGCGTCGCGCGCGGCACATCGGCGATTTCGAAGCCGGTGAAGCGATGCCGCATATAGGTGACGTAACTGATCTTGCTCATCTCGCCATCGCTGATGACATCGACGCCGGCCTCCACCTGTTTCCGCGCCACTTCAAGCACCGCGCGCTGCATGACCTGGTCGAATTCCGCCTGATCGTAGGTTTCGTCCCGATCCTGGGCAAACAGCTGATCGACCACATATTGCGGCCGCGGCATGCTGCCGACGTGCGTCGTAAGAATGCGTTCCGTGCTGGTTCTCATAGCGGACCTTCCCTGTTTAGCTCGGCGGACGAAAGTCCTTCAATTCGACCCCTGTCCGATCACGAAATGTCTTCAGCAGATATTCGTTCTGCGCCGCCTTTTGCGCCTCGTAGTCGGGCGGATGCACCATCTTGCCGCGCTCGTCGGCGACATAACCATTTTTCAAAGCCTCCGCTTCGATCTGCGGCGACCAATAAGGATCTTTGCCCTCGAATACTTCATGCGACTCGAGCACGGCGTAAATCCAGCCGATTTCATCACCTGTATACTCGAAGCTGCGATACATGCCGGGCGGCAGCGAAATCATGTCCCAGGCATTCAAGACGAACTCGCCTTCCACTTTATCCGGATCGTCTTCATTGCCCCAATAGAAGGTCCAGGGCCCGGTGAGCATGAAGAACGACTCGACATAATCATGCGTGTGCCAGGCGGGCCCGCAGCCGGGCGGCGCCCAAACCATGCCGATCTGATAGCGATGCGGCTCGGTGATCGCGCGCCGAATGCTGAAATC